>JAQGLR010000353.1 GCA_028292765.1 Massilia sp.
ATGAAGCTGCCGCCCTGCCACGCGCTGTTCCAGTTTTATGTGGCCGACGGCAAGCTGTCCTGCCAGCTCTACCAGCGCAGCGCCGATATTTTCCTGGGGGTGCCGTTCAACATCGCCTCGTACGCGCTGCTGACGCACATGATGGCGCAGCAGGCGGGCCTGGAAGTGGGCGACTTCGTCTGGACCGGGGGCGACTGCCACCTGTATTCGAACCACATGGAACAGGTGGAGCTGCAGCTCGCGCGCGACCTGCGCCCGCTGCCGCAACTGCTCATCAAGCGTCAACCCGGGTCGCTGTTCGACTACCGGTTCGAGGACTTCGAGGTGCAGGGCTACGATCCGCACCCGGCCATCAAGGCGCCGGTCGCCGTGTAATCCGAAACCCGCCGCCCGGCGGGTTTTTCCCATGTCCAAGTCCAATTGCCGATCCGTCGCGACGCTCCCGCAGTTGAATGAGCGCACAGCCGTGAAACAGAAGCAAGGTGAAAGCACCCCGTGGTTCGATCATGCCCCGGGGCGGCCGTCGTGGCGGCGCTCGCCGCGCTGCGGCCAGCCAGGGCCAGGTATGAACTATGCGGGGCACCCCGAGTCTTAACTTGAGCGAGCGCCCTACCTGACGCGCCATCCGACAACCATGAGGTAAGTCATGATCAAGCCTAAGCAATACAGCAGCAGCCTTGCCGCAGCCGCAGTGCTGCTGGCTTCACCTTGCGCCACGGCGCAGGACCAGATCCCGATCGAGCTTCCGGAGCAAACCAACCAGGTCGGCCTCGGCGTTTTTGGGGTTCCCGACTATTACGGTTCATCGAAAAACGACGCCGTCGTCGCGCCGCTGTTACGCTATTCGTGGGACGGAACGAGCTACATCCAGTTGCTCGGAACGGAGGTGCTGGTCAATCTCTCCCCCCTCCCTGAATTTCGCGCAGGACCCGTGCTCAGGGTCCGGCCCCGCCGCGATGACGACGTCGACGACGGCGTCGTCGGGCTGATGCGGCCGATTCCCAGCGCGACCGAGCTGGGCGTGTTCGCCGCCTACCACCTGCGCTCGACGCTTCCCGGCCGCTGCACAAGGTGGTCTTCAGCGCTGACGTCGTGGGCAATACGAACAATGTGTACGACGGCGCCAGCGGGAACCTGCGCGTGAACTATATCTATCCGTTCGACTCGGCCGCGGTCGGGCGGCCGCTGGTCGGCAGTATCGGCATCGGCATGTTCTTCGCGAGCAGCAATTTCAACGACAGGTATTTTGGTGTCACCGGTTCCGACGTCGCGCTCTACCCGGAGCTTGGCGGGCAAGAATACCGGGCGGACTCCAGTGTTACGTCGATCAAGATTCCCTTCAGCCTTAGCACCAGCCTGAACAAGGAATGGCTGCTGACCTTTGCCGGCCGCTATGAGCGCCTGCTCGACGACGCGAAGGACAGCCCCCTGGTGAATGGCCGCGGAGATGCCAACCAGTGGATTGTCGGCGTTGCGGCCAGTTATCAGTTTTAATTGCGCAGTTTTAAACGCGCAGTTTTAACAGACCCGTACGGGAAGGCTGCGAACTGTATTCCTGCGCGGCGAATACTGCCTGTCGGACCGTTGCCTGACACTCACCCGGCTCAGCAGCGACCCCGGCCTGATGCGGCTCCGGGGCGTGCGCGGGCACCCGCGCTACTGCCGGGATGATTGTCGATGATGCCGTGCGTGATGGCAGTCATGCTCGATCGCCAGGCGCCGCCGCAACCGGGAGTGCCCAAGAACAGACCGCTGGCGTCTTGCCCAAGTTCCCCGGTGCTACGGCGCGGTGATCAGGCCGTACACGATTGACAAGGCCCAGCTCATCCTTTAGATTGAAGCATTGCCCGCCGCGCGACCGCCCGGCGGGTTTTCCTTTTCTCAAAGATCGCATCATGGCCTCCGACCAGCTCGCGGAACCAGCCTTGCCCCGCCCCGCAAGCATTCCGCCGCAAGCACCCGCACTGCATATCGACATCGCCGCCGACCCGGCGACCGGCTACGCGGCGATACAGAACAACCTCCCGGTCCTGCGCTCGGTCACGCTGACGAACAAGGGCGACACGCCGATCGACGACGTCGAGGTCCGGCTGGCCTGTTCGCCCGCTTTCGCGCTGGAAACCCGCCTGCACTTCGAGCGGCTTGCAGCCGGCGAAACCCGGCACATCGCGCCGATCGACCTGAAACCCGATCACGGCTACCTCGCCGCCCTCGACGAGGCCGTACGCGGCGCGCTCAAGGTGACGGTCAGCGCGGGCGGCCAGGTGCTGGCCGAGGCCGTCCATCCGGTCGAGGTGCTGGCCTACGACCAGTGGGCCGGGACGCGCACCCTGCCCGAGTTGCTGGCCGCCTTTTGCATGCCCAATTCGCCCGTGGTCGACGGCCTGATCGCCAAGGCCTCGGCCCTGCTGCGGAGCAGCGCTCCCGGCCTCGGGATGAGCCTGTCAATGAGCGGCTACCAGTCGAAAAACCGCGAGCACGCCTGGAAACAGATGTCGGCGATCTACAGCACCATCGCCGCCGGGAAGCTGCATTATTCGAACCCGCCCGCCTCCTTCGGCAGCGACGGGCAAAAGATCCGCACGCCCGAACGCATCCTCGATACCCGGGTCGCCACTTGCCTCGACCTGGTGATGCTGTTCGCGTCCTGCCTCGAGCAGGCAGGCCTGCACCCGGTCGTGCTGCTCAAGGAGGGGCATGCCTGGGTCGGCGCCTGGCTGGTCGAGGCCACCTTCCCGACCGCCGTGGTCGACGATCTGCAGTCGGTACGCAAGCGTGTGAAGTCCGGCGAACTGATGGTGTTCGAAACGACGGTGGTTGCCAATGGTGCGGCCAACGGCGCGGCAACGAGCCTGCGGGCGGCCTGCAAGGCCGGCGAGGACCTGCTGCTCGACGACACCGGCTTTAGCTGCGCGATCGACGTGCGCCGCGCCCGCGAAGCCCAGATTCGCCCGCTGCCCTCGCGTTCGGCCGCCCCCGGGCCGGCCTTGCCCGTGCTCGAGGATGGCGCGCCGGCCGTCGAAGCGATGCCCGCGCTGCCCCCGCTCGACCCGGCCGCACTGCCGGTGCGCGAGCTTGCCGCGGACACGCCGGAGGGCCGCCTCGCGCAGTGGAAGAGCCGCCTGCTCGACCTGACCCTGCGCAATCGCCTGCTCAATTTCAAGCCCTCGAAGACGACGCTGCGCGTGGTCTGCCCCGACCTCGGCGCGCTCGAAGACACCCTGTCCGAGGGCAAGGAGTTCAAGCTGCGCGCCACGCCGCCCTTGATGACTGGCGTGACCGGCGTCGACACGCGCGACGCCGCCGTCTATGCCGAACGCAATCACGCCACCCCGCTCGATGCGCTCGCGGCCGATGCGCTGGCACGCGGCGAGATCGTCGTCGACAGCACGCTCGACGCGCTCGACGCCCGCCTGCTCGAGCTGTTTCGTGCGGCGTCGACCGGCCTCGAGGAAGGCGGCGCCAACACCTTGTACCTGGCATTCGGTTTCCTGCAGTGGCAGGAGGGCGTGGACGCGGAAGCGTCGCACCTGGCGCCGATCCTGCTCGTGCCGGTCACCCTGTCGCGCCAGTCGGTGCGCAGCGGCTTCCGGCTGGCCCGCCACGACGACGAAGCGCTCGTCAACCCCACGCTGCGGCAGAAACTGGCTCAGGATTTCAGCCTCAAGCTGCCCTCTTTCGAGACCTTGCCGCTCGACGAGAAAGGCATCGACGTGGGCGCCATCCTGCAAACGTTCAGGCTCCATGTGGGTGAACTCAAAGGCTGGGAAGTCAGGGAGACGGTGGAACTGGGGATCTTCTCGTTCACCAAATACCTGATGTGGAAGGACTTGCAGGACCGGCACGCCCAACTCCAGGAAAACAGCGTCGTCGCCCACCTGATCAATAATCCCGGCAAGGCCTTTGCGCACGACGCCATCGGTTTCGAAGCGCGCACACTGGACGAAACGCACCGGCCGCAAGACCTGTTTGCGCCGATGTTGTCCGATTCCTCGCAACTACGGGCGATTTGCGCCGCCAGCGGCGGCAAGAACCTGGTCATCGAGGGGCCGCCGGGCACCGGCAAGAGCCAGACGATCACCAACCTGATCACCCACCTGCTGGCGACCGGGCGCACCGTGCTGTTCGTGTCCGAGAAGATGGCGGCGCTCGACGTCGTACACCGGCGCCTGGGTTCCCTGGGCCTCGGCGCCTTCTGCCTCGAACTGCACTCGGCCAAGGCGCGCAAGGCCGACGTGCTCAAGCAGCTCGGCACGGCGCTCGACGCGGCGGGCACGCGCACGGTGCGCGAATGGGAGCTGGAAGCCGGACGCCTGTGGGCGCTGCGGCAAGACCTGAACGGCGTCGCCGCCGCCTTGCACAAGGTGCACGGCAATGACCTCACGATCTACGATGCCATCGGCACCACGGTCGGGCACCCGGGCTGGCGCCCGGCGCCCATGGGCTTCGCCTCGCTCGATGCGCATTCGCGCAGTGAACTCGACGGCTTGCGCGAAACCTGCCGCCAGATGGCCGCCCTTGCCGGCCAGCTGGGCGCCGTGTCGAACCACCCGCTGGCCCAAATCGCCCAGCGCGAGTGGACGCCCGCCTGGGAGCAGGACCTGCTCCAGGCCGCCGCAACGCTGGAGGGCGGCGCCACCCGCCTGCATGACGCGGCCGGGCGCTTCTTCGGCCTGCTCGGCCTGGATCACGGCGACCTGTCGCTTGCGGAGTTGGCCGTGCTCGACGAACTGGCCGAGGTCTTGCTGGGCGCTCCACAGGTGCCGGTCGGGGTGGCCCGCGCCGCGCACGACGAAGCGGCCCGCGCCCGGCTGTCGACCCTGCGCCGGCACGGCCTGGCCCGTGCCGCAGCCTGGGATGCCCTGGGTGGCGGCTACCGCGAAGACACGGCCGCCCTCGACGCGCCATCCCTGCGCGCCGAATGGACCGCGGCGCAGCAAACATGGTGGCCGAAAAGCTGGTTCGCCAAACGTGCTGTCCTGAACCGCCTGCAGGCCTGCCGCGCCGACGGACTGCGCCCGCTTGCCGCCGACATGCCCGGCCTGCTCGACAGCCTCGCCTCACTGAACCGCGAAGACCGCGCCATCGAGGCGATGGCTTCCGACGCCGGCGCCCTGTTGCAGGACGAATTTGCCCGCCATAACACCGACTGGAACCAGGTCGAAGCGTCCGAACAATGGGCGGCGCGCTTCGCTACGCTGGTGTTGCGGCTGGCCGGCGCCGACATGGAGCTGGCGGCGCTGCTGCGCCAGAAGCTGGGAACCCTGGTCATCGAACAGCGCGGGCTCCTGGCAGGCGACATGGCCCACGGCCGGCTGCTGCTCGCCTGCCGCGACGCATGGCGCGCGTATTCGGGCCAGCTGCAGGCGCTGCAGCTGCTGGCCGGCGGCGCGCCGCTGCCGGGTGGCGACGAGTCGAGCCCGGCGGCGATGGGCCGCCTGCTCGCCATGCTCGGCGAATGGCGCCGCGCGGCGCGCCAACTGCAGCCCTGGTGCCTGTGGCAGCGGGTACGCCACAGCGCGGTCGCTGGCGGCCTGCAGGGCGTTGTCGCGGCGCTGGAGGAAAACAAGGTGCCGCTCGCGAAGGTCGCCGACTATTTCGAGTTCAGCTACCGCAACTGGTGGGTACGCAAGGCGATCGGCGCCGAACCGGTGCTGTGCGCCTTTTCGAGCGCGGACCACGAACGCAAGATTCGCGAATTCCGCCAGGCCGACGAGCGCTTCCAGAAGCTGTCGCAGCAGTATGTGGTGGCCAGACTGGCCGGGCAGATCCCGGTCGGCGGCACGCTCGCGCCCGGGGCGGACTCCGAAATGGGCAAGCTGCGGCGCGAACTGCAAAAGCAGCGCAAGCACATGCCGGTGCGCCAGCTGGTGCAGAACCTGCCGACGCTGATGCCCAGGCTGAAGCCCTGCCTCCTGATGTCGCCGCTCTCGGTGGCCCAGTACCTCGATGCCGGGCACGCGCAGTTCGACGTCGTGATCTTCGATGAAGCCTCGCAGATCCCGGTGTGGGATGCGGTCGGCGCGATCGCGCGCGGGCGCCAGCTGGTCTGCGTGGGCGACCCGAAACAGCTGCCGCCGACGAGCTTCTTCAGCAAGACGGACAGCGGCGACGAGGACGCGCCTGAAGCCGACTTGCAGGACCTGGAAAGCATCCTCGACGAGTGCCTCGGCATCGGCATGCCGCAGCTGACGCTGCAGTGGCATTACCGCAGCAAGCACGAGAGCCTGATCACGTTCAGCAACGTCACCTATTACGACAATTCGCTGATCACCTTCCCGTCGCCGTACACGAACGACACCGGGGTGCGCTTCGAGCGCGTGCACGGCGTGTACGACCGCGGCGGCTCGCGTACCAACCGCGCCGAGGCCGAGGCGATCGTCGACGCCATCGGCCGCCATTATCTCGACGCGGCCAAGCGCCGGCAGACGGTCGGCGTCGTCACTTTCAACCAGGCGCAGCAGAACCTGATCGAACGCCTGCTCGACGAGCGCCGCCGCGCGCAGCCTGAGCTCGACGTGGCGCTGGCGCAGGCGCAGGCCAGCGCCGAGCCTCTGTTCATCAAGAACCTGGAAAACGTGCAGGGGGACGAACGCGACATCATCTATTTTTCGATCACCTACGGTCCCGACGCCGCGGGCAAGGTCAGCCTGAATTTCGGCCCGCTCAACCTGGAAGGCGGGCACCGCCGCCTGAACGTCGCCATCTCGCGTGCGCGCCAGCAGGTCGTCATCTTCAGTACGCTCATGCCCGAACAGATCGACCTCTCGCGCGTGCGCGCCAGCGGCGTGCGCGACCTGAAGCATTACCTGGAATTTGCCATCCGCGGGCCGCGCGCGCTGGTCGAGCAGCGCATCCCGACCGGGCGCGAGCCCGACAGCCCGTTCGAGCGCCAGGTCATCGCGCTGCTGCGCGAACGCGGGTGGGAAGTCCATCCACAAGTCGGCGTGTCCGGCTACCGGATCGACATCGGCGTGGTGGACCCGCGCGCGCCGGGTCGCTACCTGCTCGGCGTCGAGTGCGACGGCGCCAGCTACCACTCGGCCGCCACCGCGCGCGACCGCGACCGGCTGCGCCAGCACGTGCTGGAAGGTCTTGGGTGGGAGATGCACCGGATCTGGTCGACCGACTGGTGGATCGATCCGGAAGTGCCGGCGCAGCGCCTGATCGCGCGTTTGGAGGCATTGGTGAGCCGGCCGCTCGAAGGCGGGCCTGATACCGCGTTCGAGCCGGAGAGCGGCCCTGATCCGGTCGATACGCTCGCGGAAGACGCCGCCGGAGCGCAGGATGACCCCGCCGCGGCGGCGCCTGCCGGGGATGCGCCATCGGCCCGCCTCCTTCCCTACCAGCCGACGCCGCTGGACAGGGGCGACCCGGAACTGTTCTTCGACCGGGCGTCGATCCCGGTCATCCGGGCGCAGCTGGTGAATGTGATCCGCAACGAAGGACCGGTCATGCAGCCGGTGCTGTTCAAACGGCTCGCGCGGGCCTGGGGCCTGGCGCGGCTCGGGAAGCGCATCGAAGAACACCTGTCGCGCCTCGTTCCACGCCCGCCGGTCACCGGCTTTGACGCCAGCAGCGTGTACTGGCCGGAGGATGCCGATCCGGCCACCTGGGAGGGCTTCCGGGTGCCGCACGAGGATCCGGAGTCGCGGCGCGGCATCGACGACATCAGCCTCGAGGAGCTCGGCAATGCGGCCGCCTGGGCCTTGTCCCAGCAAGGCGCAATGACGGTCGAGGGCCTGGCCAGGACCGTATGCCGGGTGTTCGGCATCAGCCGCACGACGGCCGATGCCGAGGCGCGCATCACGCGGGCACTCTCGTGCGGCGTGGCGGCAAGCCGCATCGCGGTGGAGGGCGGAATCGTGCGCAGCCTGCGCTGAGAGGAGGATGGATATCGGCATGGATATCGGAACAATCATCGCGCTGGCCTGCCGTCCCGCGCCTGGCGCACCGCCAGCCGCCGTCGACAGCCTGCGCGTGATCAAAGGCGCCGGCATCCTGGGCGGCCTGCATGCTGATGCGTTCTCGCCACGCCAGCTGCTGCTGGCAAGCCGGTCGGCCTACGACGCGCTCGGGCTGGCGCCGCACGCCTTGCGCGAAAACCTGCTGGTCGACGTCGATACGGCCGGCCTGGCTTCCGGCACGGTCCTGCGGATCGGCAGCGACGTCTCGATCCGGCTGATGTTCCAGTGCGAAGCCTGCGGCGGGCTCGATCGGCGCCGGCCGGGACTGGCGCGGGTCATCGGCGCGCGGCGCGGGATACTGGCCCGTGTCGTCTCCGGCGGGATGATCCGCCGGGGGGATGCGATACGCGAACTTGAAACCCGCCTGCCCGCCTGGCCCGAGGACTGGCGCGCGCGGGTCGCGCTGGTGCTCGACGCCGTGCCGCCGGGCTCGGTGATCGAATACAGGCACCTGGCGCGCCTGGCCGGCATCCAGTCGTCCTACTGCCGGGCCTTCCCGCGCGTGATCGACAAGCTCGGCCCCGGGTACGCCGGCAAGGCGGTGGCGTCGCAGTCGAGCAGCACCCTGCCGCGCTGGGAGGGAAGCGGCTTGTTCGAGCGGTGAGCGAGCCGGAACTTGACAGGAACGGCTGGCGGCGACACCATCTGCCGACTGACATTCACAAGGATTACCAATGACCCTGACCCTCGTCGTGGCGATCGACGCGCAGCGCGGCATCGGCGTCGATAACAAGCTGCCCTGGCACCTGCCCGAAGACCTGGCGCACTTCAAGCGCGTCACCATGGGCCATCCGATGATCATGGGCCGCAAGACCTTCGATTCGATCGGCCGCCCGCTGCCGGGGCGGCGCAGCATCGTCGTTACCCGCAACGCCGGGTGGCGGCACGAGGGCGTGGAGGCGGCGCCTTCGCTGGAGGCGGCGATCGCGCTGGTGCGTGAGGACGAGGCCAGCATCATCGGCGGCGCCCAGATCTTCGAAGCGGCGCTGCACGTGGCCGACCGCATGATCGTGACCGAGATCGACCATACCTTTGCCTGCGATACCTTCTTCCCGCCGATCGACCCGGCGGTGTGGGTCGAGACGGCGCGCGAACGGCATCGGTCGGAAGCCAGCGGATATGATTATGCGTACGTGACCTACGTGCGCAAAGGCTGAGGCTTCCCCGTCGAGACGGATGCACAGATCCGTAGGGTCTGCTCGTCGGTATCGATGCAATTTTCCCTTCCTCAGCCGCTAAAGTGCGCCATGCCTGACCGCATCCCGTTACCCTATTAAAAAATGTTCACCGGACAGCGGAATTTCTGCGAAAATCCGCTTCTTATTTTTCGGTGCCGTGAGGGTAGGCCCCGCCGACGACGGCGCGGCTTGCTTCACGGCGCTTCGCATTGGAGCTGTCAATGAAATTTCGTTTCCCCATCATCATCATCGACGAGGACTTCCGGTCCGAGAATACCTCGGGACTGGGCATCCGCGCCCTCGCCGCCGCGATGGAAAAGGAAGGCATGGAAGTGCTCGGCCTGACCAGCTACGGCGACCTGTCCTCGTTCGCGCAGCAGCAGTCGCGCGCCTCGGACTTCGTGCTGTCGTTCGACGAAGAGGAATTCGGCGGCGGCTCGCTCGAGGAAACCGACCATGCGCTGACGGGCCTGCGCGCCTTCGTGCAGGAGATCCGCCACAAGAATTCGAACATCCCGATCTACATCTACGGCGAAACGCGCACCTCGCGCCACATCCCGAACGACATCCTGAAGGAGCTGCACGGCTTCATCCACATGTTCGAGGATACGCCCGAATTCGTCGCGCGCCACATCATCCGCGAAGCGAAAGCCTACCTGGACAGCCTGGCGCCGCCCTTCTTCCGCGCGCTGGTGAACTATGCCTACGACGGTTCCTACTCGTGGCACTGCCCGGGCCACTCGGGCGGCGTCGCCTTTTTGAAGTCGCCGATCGGCCAGATGTTCCACCAGTTCTTCGGCGAGAACATGCTGCGCGCCGACGTCTGCAACGCCGTCGAGGAACTGGGCCAGTTATTGGACCACACGGGTCCGGTGGCCAAATCCGAGCGTAACGCCGCGCGCATCTACGGCGCCGACCACTGCTATTTCGTCACCAACGGCACCTCGACCTCGAACAAGATGGTCTGGCACAGCACCGTCGCGCCGGGCGACATCGTCGTCGTCGACCGCAACTGCCACAAGTCGATCCTGCACTCGATCATCATGTGCGGCGCGATTCCCGTGTTCCTGATGCCGACCCGGAACAACCTCGGCATCATCGGACCGATCCCGCTCGAAGAGTTCACGGAAGAGTCGATCGCGCGCAAGATCGAGGCCAACCCGTTCGCGCGCGTAGCGAAGGACAAGAAGCCGCGCATCCTCACCATCACCCAGTCGACCTACGACGGCGTGGTCTACAACGTCGAGACCCTGCGCGAGATGCTGGACGGGAAAATCGAGACCCTGCACTTCGACGAAGCCTGGCTGCCGCACGCGACCTTCCACGACTTCTACAAGAACATGCACGCGATCGGCCGCGACCGCCCGCGCGCCAAGAAGTCGATGATCTTCTCGACCCAGTCGACCCACAAGCTGCGGGCCGGCCGGTCGCAGGCCTCGCAGGTGCTGGTGCGCGAATCGGAAACGGTGAAACTCGACCAGGACGCCTTCAACGAGGCCTCCCTGTTGCACACCTCGACCTCGCCGCACTAGTCGATCATCGCCTCGTGCGTCGTCGCCGCGGCGATGATGGAAGCGCCGGGCGGCACGGCCCTGGTCGAGGAATCGATCCTGGAAGCACTCGACTTCCGCCGCGCCATGAAGAAGGTCGA
>JAQGLR010000059.1 GCA_028292765.1 Massilia sp.
CGAAGCCCAGCAGCTCGGCGTAGATCTTCGCGCCGCGCGCCTTGGCGTGCTCGTACTCTTCCAGCACCATGACACCGGCGCCCTCGCCCAGCACGAAGCCGTCGCGGTCGCGGTCCCAGGGACGCGAAGCCGTGGCTGGATCTTCATTGCGCGACGACAGCGCGCGTGCCGAGGCGAAACCGCCCAGGCCCAGCGGCGAAATGGTCGACTCGGCGCCGCCGGCGATCATCACGTCGGCATCGCCGTACTCGATCAGGCGGCCAGCCGCGCCAATGCAGTGCAGGCCGGTGGTGCAGGCCGTGACGATGGCCAGGTTCGGGCCGCGCAGGCCGTATTTGATCGAAAGATCGCCCGAGATCATGTTGATGATCGAAGCCGGCACGAAGAACGGCGAAATGCGGCGCGGGCCGCGCTTGTCGTACTCGTCCTTCTGCTCTTCGATCCGCGGCAAGCCGCCGATGCCGGAACCGACAATCACGCCGATACGGTCGGCGTTTTCCTCAGTGACTTCGAGGCCCGAATCCTGCAGCGCCTCGATGCCCGCTGCCATGCCGAAATGGATAAAGGTATCCATGTTGCGGGCTTCCTTGGCGGGGAGGTAATCCTCGATATTGAAGCCTTTGACTTCGCCCGCAAAGCGGGTCGAAAACGGCGCTGCATCGAACTTGGTGATGTTGGCAATGCCCGACTTGCCGGCCAGCGCCGCATCCCACGCCTCGGCAATGTTGTTGCCGATTGGTGAAATGCAGCCCAGCCCGGTAATGACAACGCGGCGGTTGCGTGAACGGCTCAAGCGAATCTCCCGAAAACTAAAACAGCTTAGGCCTTGACGTGCGCGGTCGCGTAGTCGATGGCTTGCTTGACGGTGGTGATCTTTTCAGCTTGCTCGTCAGGGATTTCCATCTCGAACTCGTCTTCCAGGGCCATCACCAGTTCAACGGTGTCCAGGGAATCTGCGCCGAGGTCGTCAACGAACGACGACTCGATTTTGATGTCGGCTTCTGCAACACCCAGTTGCTCAGCGACGATTTTTTTAACGCGTTGTTCGATATCCGACATGTTATAGCTCCATTAGGTATGTGTTGCGGAAAGTGCGCGCATTTTATCAGGTTTGCGCGCTGAAAAACTATTTTCGGCGTCTGACGCTAATTCGGCCGAAACTCCTGCTAAAAGATGAGATTGTGCCGACATTCAAAATGGGTCAACTTCAATCGTACGCCCCGTTCGAATACGGCCGGCGCCGTTTGGCGCCAACTCGGCCTTAATTCATGTACATGCCGCCGTTCACGTGCAGGGTCGTGCCGGTGACGTAGGCGGCCGTCGGGCCGGCCAGGAAGGCCACCGCGTGGGCGATGTCTTCGGGCTGGCCGAGGCGGCCCAGCGGAATCTGCGTGAGCAGCGCTTCGTGCTGGCCTTCGCCCAGGCCGCGGGTCATGTCGGTGTCGATGAAGCCCGGCGCCACGCAATTCACGGTGATGTTGCGGCTGCCGATTTCACGGGCCAGGGCGCGCGCCATGCCGGCCACGCCCGCCTTGGCGGCGGCGTAGTTCATCTGGCCCGGGTTGCCCGAGGAGCCCACCACCGAGGTGATGTTGATGATGCGGCCGTGCTTCGCCTTCATCATGCCGCGCAGTACGGCGCGCGACAGGCGGCTGACGGCCGTGAGGTTGGTCGCGATCACGCTGTCCCACTCCTCGTCCTTCATGCGCATGGCCAGGTTGTCCTGGGTGATACCGGCATTGTTGACCAGGATCGCCAGGGTGCCGACGGTCTTCTGGACTTCGTCGACGACGGCCGCGCAGCGCGCCGCGTCGGTCACGTCGAGCACGACGCCCTTGCCGCCGAACTCGGCCAGATAAGCGGTAATGGCTCCGGCGCCGGCTTCGCTGGTAGCGGTGCCGACGACTTTCGCGCCCTGGCGCGCCAGTTCGAGTGCGATGGCCTTGCCGATGCCGCGCGACGCGCCGGTAACGAGGGCGACTTGGTTTTCCAGATTCATGTGTTTCCTGTTCTTGTCTATTACAAAGAGCCTGTGCCCGCTTATGTGCCCGCTCAGGCGCCCTTGACGGCCGCCAGCACGCGTTCGAGCGAGGCCTGATCGACCAGCGCTTCGCCAACGAGCACCGGGTCGATGCGCTTGGCCATGCCGACCAGAGTCTTGCTCGGGGCGCATTCGATGACCTGGGTGACGCCCTCGGCGGCCATTTTCTGCATCGTCTCGACCCAGCGCACGGCGCCGGCCGCCTGGCGTACCAGGGCGTCCTTGATCGCTTCCGGGTCGTTCACAATGGCTACGTCGACATTGTTAATCAAATCGATCCGCGGTGCATGGAAGGTGAGTTTCGCCATGTAGTCGCGCAGGCGGTCCGAAGCGGGCTTGAGCAAGGACGAGTGGAACGGGGCGGAGACGGCCAGCTTCATGGCGCGCTTGGCCCCCTTCGCCTTGGCGATCTCGCAGGCGCGGTCGATCGCGGCGGCGTGGCCGGCAATCACGATCTGGGTCGGTTCGTTGAAATTCACCGCTTCCACGACTTCGCCCTGGGCAGCCTCGAGACAGACAGCGCGCACGTCGTCCGCGGACAGGCCGAGCACGACGGCCATGCCGCCCTGCCCGACCGGCACCGCTTCCTGCATCGACTGGGCGCGGAAGCGCACCAGCGGCACCGCGTCCCTGAAATCGATGACGCCGGCGGCGACCAGCGCCGAATATTCGCCCAGGCTGTGGCCGGCGACAAGCGATGGGACCGGGCCGCCGGCGGCGATCCAGGCGCGGTACACGGCCACGGCCGCGGTCAGCATGACGGGCTGGGTATTCGTGGTGAGGTCGAGTTCTTCCTTCGGGCCATCGGCGATCAGGCGTTTGACGTCGATGCCGAGCGCGTCGGACGCTTCAGCGACGGTCTGTTCGACGACCGGGTTGCCGGCGAAGCCGTTCAGCATGCCGACCGCTTGCGCGCCCTGGCCGGTAAACAGGAATGCGAATTTGCTCATCTTGTTGTTGTCCGTTCTTACTCGTTTACGAAATCAGATACGTGATTACATGCGTGCCAGGACGGCGCCCCAGGTGAAGCCGCCACCCACGCCTTCCATCAAGACATTGTCGCCCGGCTTGACGCGACCGTCGCGCACGGCAAGGTCGAGCGCCAGCGGGATCGATGCGGCCGAGGTGTTGCCGTGCTCGTCCACCGTGACGACCATGCGCTCGATCGGCAGGCCCAGCTTCCTGGCGGTGCTCTTCATGATGCGGATGTTGGCCTGGTGCGGGATCAGCCAGTCGACGTCGGATGCCTTCAAGTGCGCCGCGTCCAGCACTTCGGTGGCGACTTCCCCGAGTACCGTGACCGCCAGCTTGAACACGGCCTGGCCATCCATGTGCAGGAAGCCGCCGCTGGCCGGGCTGCCGGCCGGGTTCGGGGGAATCGAGAGGATGTCGGCGTGGGTGCCGTCGGCGTGCAGCTTGGCCGCCAGGATGCCCGGCTCGTTCGAGGCCGTCATCACCACCGCGCCGGCGCCGTCGCCGAACAGGACGCAGGTGGTGCGGTCGTCGAAATTCAGGATGCGCGAGAACACTTCGGAACCGATCACCAGCACCGTGCGGTGCATGCCGGCCTTGATGAAGGCGTCGGCGGTGGCCACCGCATACACAAAACCGCTGCAGACGGCCTGCACGTCGAAGGCCGCGCTGTGGTTGGTCATGCCGAGCTTGCGCTGGACGATGCAGGCGGTGCTCGGGAAACTGCCCTGGAAGTCCGGGGTCGAGCTGGCCACGATCACCATGTCGATGTCTTGCGCTGTCTTGCCAGCCATCTCGAGCGCGCGCTGGCCCGCCAGGACGGCGAGATCGGACGAGTTCTGGTCGGCCGCGGCGTAGTAGCGCGCAGAAATGCCGCTGCGCGAACTGATCCATTCATCCGAGGTTTCGATGCCCCGTTCGCCCAGCTCGGCTGCCAGGTCGTCGTTGGTCACCCTGCGTGCCGGCAGGTAGCTGCCAGTGCCGATGATTTTGCTGTAGACAGTCATTGCGTCTCCACCCATCCGTCGTCGTGTTTCCGTCGAATTTCCGTTATAAATCAACCCTGGCGCTGGGCGCCCGGGGTGTCTGGCATCAAATCGGCGATCATCGTCGCTAGTTGCTCTTGTACATTATATTTCGCTGCGTCAAAAGCGCGCTTGATTGCCCACTCAAAAGCGTAGGCATTCGCTCCGCCGTGGCTTTTGAACACCAGGCCCTTCAGTCCGAGCAGGCTGGCGCCGTTGTAGCGCTCGGGATTGAGCTTCTTGAGCGCC
>JAQGLR010000397.1 GCA_028292765.1 Massilia sp.
TATGTTATGTCTTGTCTGGCGGGCTCGTGAATATACACCAGCGCGCGGGCCAAAGGTAGTCAGCCGGCCAGGGCGCAGCGCACCGGCTTGGCGCCGAGCACGTCGACCAGCACGCCGGGCGCGATGCCGACCAGGTAGCCGCGCCGGCCGCCGTTGATGTAGATCTTGCCGAGGGCGAGGATCGATTCCTCGACGTACACCGGCATCGCCTTGCGCGTGCCGAAGGGCGAGGTGCCGCCGACCAGGTAGCCCGAGTGGCGCTGGGCCACGTCCGGCTTGCAGGGCTCGACCCTCTTGCAGCCGATCTGGCGCGCCAGTTCCTTGGTCGAGACCTTGCAGTCGCCGTGCATCAGCACGATCAGCGGCCTGGCCGCCTCGTCCTGCATCACCAGCGTCTTGACGACGTCGTGTTCGGGCACCCCGAGTGCCTGGGAGGAAACGGCAGTCCCGCCATGTTCTTCGTAGGCATAGGGATGCTCGGAAAAAGCCACTCCTCCCTTGCGCAGGAACCCGGTGGCGGGTGTCTCGGACACGTGCTCTTTCTTGGCCATGCGTGATACGCTAAACACTGGAATAAAGGGTTTCTATTATGCAGCAAGATATACGCTTTGCCACCTTTAACGTGTGCAACCTGGCGCCACCCGGCGTGAAGCTGTACGACAACCTGCTGCCGACGACCGAGGCCGAATACGAGGCCAAGCTGAACTGGACGGCACACCAGCTCGACCTGCTGGACGCCGACGTCATCGGCTTCCAGGAGATCTTCTCGCAGGCAACGCTAAAGGAAGTGCTGGCGCGCACCGAACGCTACCGTGAGGCCTTCCACCTCGGCTTCGACCCGGACCCGGCCGCCATGCGCCTGACGCCGAGCGTGGCCCTGGTGTCGCGCCTGCCGCTGACCGGTACGGCGGAGCCGATGGCGGAATTCCCGCGCGGGATCGAGTTGCCGGTGGGCAGCCGCGACGCTGCCCGCTTCACCCGGGCGCCGCTGCACGCCGTCGTCACCGTCTCGCCCGACCTCATGATCGACGTGGTGGTGGTGCATTTGAAATCGCGCCGCCCGGACTACCGCACCGGCGACACCGGCGAAGACCCCGCCCTGTACGCACTGGCCTGCCTGCGCTCCCTGATCCGGCGCGGCACCGAGGCCGCCGCCCTGCGCGTGCTGCTGACGGAAATGGGCCGCGCCAACCGGCGCGCGCGCGTGGTGCTGGGCGACTTCAACGACGTCGCCGATTCGGTCACCACCAGCATCGTGCTGGGGGCCGGCACGCCGCTCGGCGACCGCCTGTACGACGCCAGCCAGGTGCAGCGCCGGGTCGACCACGCGCGCCACCTCGGCTTTTCGAGCGTGCACGAGGGCCATTACTCGACCATCGACCACATCCTGGTGTCGGAAGAATTCAACGGTGCGCTGCCGAATGCGATCGGCGAAGTGGTGGACGTGCTGTACCTGAACGACCACCTCGACCTCGAGCTGCCGGAAGCGTCGGATCACGGCCAGGTGCTGGCGCGCATCCGCCTGTTTGACGAAGGTCGCGGCCTCATGGAGTCCGGGCTGTAGACACGCGCAACTTCAGGCTGTGCGCCAAGCGCGATGATCGCCGGGATCAGCGCCGCCGCCTGGGTCGGGGAATGGCTCGAATGCAGCCACAGGCACTTTATGCTTACTTCATTTTTGATGCCGCGAGGCCCGTTCGTTTGCGCACACGCAAACATATAAAGGGTGCATAAGACCGTCCGCCGTGCCGGCATTCCATCCGCCTTTCCTGCACTTCAGCGTCCGCAAACGCCTGCTTGTCGCATTCCGGTGGCGTCCGGGCTTGTCGATTCCTATAGTCCCCACCATGCGCACGGAGCTCCGACCCATCCCGGGACGGAGCACGCGCGCGCCTCCCGCAATGTCTTTTCCTCGTGCTCCCAACAACTCGAACAACGGCCGCCATGAAAATCGAATCCTTGCCACTCGCTTCCGCGTCCCCCCTTTCCACCCGGCGCCGCTGGGCCAAGCCCGTGATTGCGCTGGTGCTGGCCGCGCTGGCCGGCGCAAGCTGGTTCGCGTGGCAGGGCAAGACTGCGCCGCCGCCCGTGCTCGACGCCAACAAGGCCGGCAAGCCGACCGTATTCGAGTTGGCGCAGGACGACGTCGTCACGGTCGAGGCGCGCGAACTGGCGCTGCGCCTGCCGCTGTCGGGCTCGCTCTCGCCGCTGGCACAGGCCACCGTCAAATCGAAAGTCTCGGGCGTGGTGCTGGAGACAAACGTGCGCGAAGGCATGAACGTCAGCGCCGGCCAGGTCATCGCGCGCCTGGATGACGCCGATGCGCGCGCCAGGGTCGCCCAGCATGCAGCCATGCTGAAGGAGGCGAATGCGCGCCTCAGCCTGGCGACCAAGAACGAAGCCAACAGCCAGGCCCTGCTCAAGCAGAACTACATTTCGCAGAATTCCTTCGACACCACCAGGAGCAGCGTCGAACTGGCGCAGGCGGCGGTGGACGGGGCGCGCGCCCAGCTCGACCTGGCGCGCATCGCCCTGGACGACACGCTCATCCGCGCGCCGCTGTCCGGCGTGGTCAGCAAGCGCTTCGTGCAGGCCGGCGAAAAGCTCTCCCCGGACAGCCCGGTGATGGCGATCGTCGACCTGCAGCACCTGACGCTCGACGCCCAGGTGCCGGCCTCCGACATCCCGCGCGTGCAGGTCGGCCAGGACGTGCGGTTCAAGGTCGACGGTTTCGACGCCCGCCAGTTTTCCGGCAAGGTGGCGCGCATCAACCCGGCCACCGAGCCCGGCTCGCGCTCGATGCTGGTGTATATCAGCGTGGCGAATAGCGACAAGCTGCTGCGCGCCGGCATGTTCGCAAAGGGCGAGATCACCACCGATAAATCCGGCTCCCGCCCGCTCGTGCCGCTCGCCGCGCTGCGCAAGGATGGCGCGCGCGACGTGGTGTATCGCGTCGACGGCGGCAAGGTGGTGGCGCAGCCGGTAGAGCTGGGCATGCGCAACGAGGACGAAGGCCTGGCCGAGGTGACGGGCGGCGTGGAGGCCGGCGCCGTGCTGCTGGCGGTGCCGCTCGACGGCGTCAAGCCGGGCAGCGCCGTGAAGCTGGCCAAGGCCACCCCGGCGCCGGTCATCCTTGCAAAGAAAGGCTGACGCCATGTGGATCACCAGAGTCAGCATCCGCCACCCCGTCTTCGCAACCATGGTCATGGTCGGCCTGATGGTGCTCGGCCTGTTCTCGTACCGCTCGCTGGGCGTGGAGAGCATGCCGAACGTCGAGATTCCCCATGCCTGGGTCGAGACCCAGTATCCCGGGGCATCGCCGGAGCAGGTCGAGAACGACGTCACGCGGCCGATGGAAGAAGCCATCAACACGGTCAGCGGCATCAAGAACATCCGCAGCAATTCGTGGGAAGGCCGCAGCGGCGTCTCGGTCGAATTCCACATCGCCACCAACATGGACAAGGCGATGCAGGACCTGCGCGACAAGGTGGCGCGCGTGCGCCCGACCTTCCCGAAAGAGGTCAGGGAGCCCTTCCTGGTGCGCGCCGACGGCGAGAACCAGCAGCCGGTGGTGCGCCTGTCGGTCACGTCCACGGAACGCGACATGCGCGCGCTCTCGACGCTGGCGGAACAGGTCATTGTGAAACGCCTGCAGAGCGTGGCCGGCGTGGGCGAGGTGCGCACCGGCGGCGTGGCGCGGCGCCAGATCCTGGTGCACGTGAAGCCCGAACAGCTGCGCAGCCAGAACATCGGCATCGACGAAGTGCTGCGCGCGATCCAGGCCACCAACGCGAATCTCCCGGCAGGCAATTTGCAGTACGGCGCCAGCGAACGCCTGGTGCGGGTCGAAGGCAAGATGCGCGAAGCGCGCGAGTTCAACAACATCATCGTGGCGCGCCGCGCCAGCGGCCCGGTCTACCTGTCGCAGGTGGCCGATGTCGTGGACGGCGAGCGCGAAGAGACCTCGATTTCGCGCGTCAACGGCGTGCGCGCCATCTCGCTCGACATCACCAAGGTGCAGGATGCGAACACGGTGCAGGTCGGCACCGGCATCATGAAGATGCTCGAGGAGCTGCGCAAGACCATGCCGCCTGATGTGCAGTTCCGCGTCATGGACGACCAGTCCACCACCGTCCAGCAGCAGCTCGACAACGTCAAGCGCACCATCATCGAGGGTGCGCTCCTCACCATGGTGATCGTGTTCCTGTTCCTGCATTCGTGGCGCAGCACGGTGATCACGGGCCTGACCTTGCCGATCTCGGTGCTGGCCTCGTTCATTGCGATGCGCTACTTCGGCTTCACGCTGAACTTCCTGACGCTGATGGCCCTGTCCCTGTGCATTGGCCTGCTGATCGACGACGCGATCGTGGTGCGCGAGAACATCGTGCGCCACCTCGGCATGGGCAAGAGCCACCTGCGCGCCGCCGAAGAAGGCACCAGCGAAATTGGTCTCGCCGTGATGGCCACCACCTTTGCGATCGTCGCCGTGTTCGTGCCGATCGCCTTCATGGACGGCATCATCGGCCGCTTCTTCCTGCAGTTCGGCGTGACGGTGGCCGTTGCCGTGCTGGTGTCGCTGTTCGTCAGCTTCACGCTCGACCCGATGCTCTCGTCGGTCTGGCCGGACCCGGTCAAGGACCGCTTCAAGTATGTGCCGTGGCTGGGCCGCTTCATGGCGAAAATCGAGGTCGGCATCGAGCACGTGCACGTCCTGTACGGCCGCGTGCTGGCGCTGGCGCTTGCCTGGCGCAAGTCGACGCTGGCCCTGGCGCTGGGCATTTTTGTGGGCAGCCTGTTCCTGATCCCGCTGATCGGCGGCGAGTTCGCGCCGAAGACGGACAACGGCTTCGTTCACATGCGCTTCAAGACCCCGGTCGGCTCCAGCCTGGCCTACACCGACCTGAAGGTGAAACAGCTCGAAGCGGCGCTGGGCGACTTCAAAAAGGACATCGACAGCGTCTCCACCACCGTGGGAACCTATGACGGGCGCAACGCGGCGCAGATCAACCTCAAGCTGCTGGACGCGCGAAAATTCAAGCGGCGCT
>JAQGLR010000404.1 GCA_028292765.1 Massilia sp.
TGGCGATCCGCGTCAACTACGGGGTGCAGCGCGTGCGCGGCGGCGGCATGGCGGTGCGCACCATCGCCTGCCTGCGGGCGCTGGTCGGCGCCTGGCGCCATCCGGCCGGCGGCGTCCAGCTGTCGAGCTCCGGCTCGTTCCCGGCCAACCGCCCGGCGCTGCAGCGGCCCGACCTGCAACGGCAGCCGGTGCGCACCATCAACATGACCACCATCGGCGACGACCTGCTCGAACCGGGCTCGCCGGCGTTCGGCCCGAAGATCGAAGCGGTGATCGTCTACAACGCCAACCCGCTGGCGATCGCGCCCGACTCCGACAAGGTGATGCGCGGCTTCCAGCGCGACGACCTGTTCACCGTGGTGCTCGAACACTTCCAGACCGACAGCGCCGACTACGCCGACATCCTGCTGCCGGCCACCACCCAGCTCGAGCACGTGGACGCGCACCAGGCCTATGGCCACCTGTACATGATGGCGAATAACGCGGCGATTGCGCCGATGGGCGAAGCGAAACCGAATACGGAAATCTTCCGCCTGCTCGCCGCGCGCATGGGTTTTGACGACCCGTGCTTCCTTGAAACCGACGACCAACTGGCCGCCCAGGCCTTCGATAAAACCCATTCGCGTGCGATCCACTTCGACTGGGAATCCCTCAAAAAGAAGGGCTGGCAAAAGCTGAACATGCCGGACGCGCCGTTTGCCGAAGGCGGCTTCCCGACGCCCACGGGCAAGTGCGAGTTTTATTCGAGCACGATGGCGGCGGACGGGCTCGACCCGCTGCCGGCCTATATCGCGCCGTATGAATCGGTCGCGTCGAATCCGAAGTTGGCAGAGCGCTATCCGCTCGCAATGATTTCTCCGCCGGCAAGGAACTTCCTGAACTCAACCTTTGTCAATGTACAGAGCCTGCGTGCAACCGAGGGCGAGCCGCACCTCGACATCCACCCGAACGACGCTGCCCCGCGCGGCATCAATCACGGTGACATGGCACGCATCTTCAATGACCGCGGCTCGTTTGTCGCCCGGGCGCGCCTGACCGAGAAAGCGCGACCGGGCCTCGTGGTGGGCCTGTCGATCTGGTGGAAGAAACTGTCCAGCGACGGCAAGAACGCCAATGAAGTGACCAGCCAGCGCCTGACCGACATGGGTCGGGCGCCCACTTTCTACGACATCCTGGTGCAGGTCGAAAAGGCCGCGCCGAAACCCGGACATGAAGAACCTATCCGCTAAACTCCCCCGTCTGTTCCGGCGCGCGCTCGTCATGGGCGCCGCCGCTGGCTTACTTGCCAGTTGTTCTACTCTGAATTACTACAGCCAGGCCGCCCAGGGCCAGCTCGAACTCCTCGCCGACGCCCGGCCCATCGATGACTGGCTGGCCGACCCGGCCACCAACACCTCCCTGCGCCACCGCCTCGAGACGGCACGCCAGATCCGCCGCTTCGCCGTACAGCAGATGGGCTTGCCCGACAACGGCAGCTACACCAACTACGCCTCCCTCAAGCGCAAATACGTGTTGTGGAACGTGGTGGCCACGCCGGAACTGTCCCTGAAACCCCTGCAGTGGTGCTTCCTGGTGGCGGGCTGCGTGAATTACCGCGGCTACTACAGCAAGGCCGACGCCGATGCCTACGCCAAGGAGCTGCGCGCCCAGGGCCGCGACGTCGAGGTGGGCGGCGTCTCCGCCTATTCGACCCTCGGCTGGTTCAGCGACCCGCTCATTTCGACCTTCATCCATTATCCCGACGCCGAACTGGCGCGCCTGATCTTCCACGAACTGGCGCACCAGGTGACCTATGTGCAGGGCGACTCGCGCTTCAACGAATCCTTCGCCAGCGCGGTCGAGGAGGCCGGCGTCGAACTCTGGCTCGAGCGCTTCGGCAACCCGGCGATGCGCGAGGCCTACGAGCGCTACACGGTACGGCGCAAGGATTTCCTGGCGCTGCTGCTGAAGTACCGGCGCGAGCTGGAACGCACTTATGCCTCCATCATTTCCGACGAGGACAAGCGCATCGGGAAGGCGCGCCTGTTCCTCGCGCTGAAGGACGAATACCAGGTGATGAAGGCCAACTGGGGCGGCTATGCGGGCTACGACCGCTTCTTTGCCGAGCCGCTCTCGAACGCCCACCTGGCCTCGATTGCCACCTACAACGACTATGTGCCGGCCTTCCGCGCGATGCTGCGCGGCGAGAAAAACTTCGGCGCTTTTTACCGCAAGGTGGGCGCCCTGGCCAGGCTCGACAAAGACGAGCGCCAGCGTGCCATCAAGCTGATCGACGTCGCAGCGCCGCCAGGTACCTTCATGGTGCAGCGCACCAGCGGAGGTCTCCGGTAGAGTCACTGTTCCAATCGCAGCAAAACTGCTTGCTTCTATGCGCGCTGCCCGATAGCATCACATTCAGCAATAGCAAACGCACAAGCATGCTGCACGCCCGTCGCTTTGCCCGCTTTACAGGCAAAGCTACGGGACATAACGATACTATTGGAGACAGGGGTAACTGATGGACAAGAATTGGCTGAAGTCGTATCCGCCCGGCGTTCCCGCCGAGATCAATCCTGACCAGTACACGTCGCTCGTGCACATGCTGGACGAGTCGTTCCAGAAGTACGCACAGAACAACGCCTACGTGTGCATGGACAAGTTCCTCACCTATGCGGAACTCGACGCCTGCTCGAAGAAGCTCGCCGGCTGGCTGCAAAGCCGCGGCATGGCCAAGGGCGCGCGGGTGGCGGTGATGATGCCGAACGTCCTCCAGTATCCGATTGCGATCGCCGCGATCCTGCGCGCCGGCTACACGGTGGTGAACGTGAACCCGCTGTACACCCCGCGCGAACTCGAGCACCAGCTGAAGGACTCGGGCAGCGAAGCGATCATCGTGCTGGAGAACTTCGCGCACACGCTCGAGCAGGTGCTGACGAACACCCCCGTGCGCCATATCGTCGTGGCGAGCATGGGCGAGCTGCTCGGCGGCGCCAAGGGGATGCTGGTCAACTTCGTCGTGCGCAACGTGAAGAAGATGGTGCCAGACTTCGCCCTGCCGAACATGGTGCGCTTCAAGGAAGCGCTGGCGCAGGGCGCGAAGATGCCGTTCACCCCGGCCACGCTGACATCGAGCGACATCGCCTTCCTGCAATACACGGGCGGCACCACCGGCGTCTCGAAGGGCGCGACCCTCACGCACCGCAACGTGATCGCCAACGTGCTGCAAACCGAAGCCTGGTCGCAGCCGGCGATGGCCGAGCCGCCGGTGACCGCCTTCCCGACCATCGTCTGCGCGCTGCCGCTGTACCACATCTTCGCGCTGACGGCCTGCGCCATGTGGGGCATGCGCGTCGGCGCCCTGAACATCCTGATCCCGAACCCGCGCGACATCCCGGGCTTCATCAAGGAAATCGGCAAGTACCAGATCACCATGCTGCCGGCCGTGAACACGCTGTACAACGCGCTGGTCAACCACCCGGACTTCGCCAAGCTCGACCTGTCGAGCCTGAAGATATCGAACGGCGGCGGCATGGCCGTGCAAAAGGCGGTCAGCGACAAGTGGAAGATGGTGACCGGCCGCGCCATCATCGAGGGCTACGGCCTGTCGGAAACCTCCCCGGTCGCCACCTGCAACCGCGCCGACGAAAAAGAATTCACCGGCAACATCGGCCTGCCGGTGCCCTCGACCGACATCGCCATCATTGATGACGACGGCAACCCGGTGCCGAACGGCCAGCCGGGCGAAATCGCGATCCGCGGCCCGCAGGTGATGGCGGGCTACTGGAACCGTCCGGACGAGACGGCCAAGGTCATGACGGCCGACGGCTTCTTCAAATCGGGCGACGTCGGCATCATGGACGACCGCGGCTTCGTGAAGATCGTTGACCGCAAGAAAGACATGATCCTGGTCTCGGGCTTTAACGTCTATCCGAACGAACTCGAAGGCGTGATCGCCCTCCACCCGGGCGTGCTGGAATGCGCGGTCGTGGGCGTGCCCGATGAACATTCAGGCGAAGCCGTGAAGGTGTTCGTGGTGCGCAAGGACCCGAACCTTTCCGAGGCCGTGCTGATGGAATACTGCAAGGGGCAGTTCACCGCCTACAAGAAACCGAAGCACATCGAGTTCCGCGACGAGCTGCCGAAGACCAACGTCGGCAAGATCCTGCGGCGCGCGCTGCGCGACGAACCACAGCAGCAGAAGCAGGATAAAGAAGCAGCCTGACCCGCCGTTCGGGGCAGGTTATGAAACCGCCCGGGTTCCCGGGCGGTTTGCATTTTATTGACCACAGAGTTTTAAGAAGCGAGGCATTGATGGACAAGTTTTGGCTCAAGTCGTACCAGGCTGGCGTACCGGCGGAGATCGACCCGACGCAATACCGCTCCCTGACCCATTTGCTGGAAGAGTCCTTCCGCAAGTACGCCGGCCAACGCGCCTTTGCCTGCATGGACAAGAGCATCACCTATGGTGAGCTCGACCGCATGTCGCAGCAAATGGCGGCCTGGCTGCAAAGCCGCGGCCTGCAGCCGGGCGCGCGCGTGGCGATCATGCTGCCGAACGTGCTGCAATACCCGGTGGCGATGGCCGCGGCCCTGCGCGGCGGCTACACCATCGTCAACGTCAACCCGCTCTACACCCCGCGCGAGCTGCAGCACCAGCTGGTCGACTCCGGCGCCGAGGCCCTGGTGGTGCTGGAAAACTTCGCCCACACGGTGCAGCAGGTGATCGGCAACACGCAAGTCAAGCATGTCATCGTCGGCAGCATGGGCGATTTGCTGGGCGGCGTGAAGGGCGCGATCGTCAACCTGGTCGTGCGCAAGGTCAAGAAGATGGTGCCGGCCTGGTCGCTGCCGGGTTCGACCCCCTTCAAGAAGATGCTGGTCGATGGCGCCCGCTACACCTTCACGCCGGCCACGCTCGGCCACGACGACATCGCCTTCCTGCAGTACACCGGCGGCACCACGGGCGTCTCGAAAGGCGCCGTGCTGCTGCACCGGAACGTGCTGGCCAACGTGCTGCAGAACGAAGCCTGGTTCGGCCCCTCGCTCGCCAACGCCCAGGCCGGCCGCCAGGTCGAATTCATGTGCGCGCTGCCGCTGTATCACATCTATGCACTGACCGTCTGCGCGCTGCTGGGCATGCGCATGGGCGCGATGAACGTCCTGATCCCGAACCCGCGCGACATGGACGGCTTCATCAAGGAACTGGGCAAGTACCGGATCAACGTCTTCCCGGCCGTGAACACGCTGTACAACGGCCTGGTCAACCAGCCGGGTTTTGCGAAACTCGATCATTCGGGCTACCTGGTCTGCCCGGGCGGCGGCATGGCGGTGCAGAAGGCGGTGGCCGACAAGTGGCTGAAAATCACCGGCACCCCGATCGTCGAGGGCTATGGCCTGTCCGAGACCTCGCCGGTCGTCACCGCCAACCGCTGCGACATCAGCGACTTCACCGGCACCATCGGCCTGCCGCTGCCGTCGACCGAAATCCTGATCCTCGACGAAGCGGACCAGCCGGTGCCGTTCGGCCAGTCCGGGGAGATCGCCGTGCGCGGCCCGCAGGTGATGGCCGGCTACTGGCAGCGCGACGACGAGACGGCGAAAGTCATGACCTCAAGTGGCTTCATGAAGACCGGCGACATCGGCATCATGGACGACAAGGGTTACACCCGCATCGTCGACCGCAAGAAGGACATGATCCTGGTCTCGGGCTTCAACGTCTACCCGAACGAAGTCGAGAACGTGGTCGCCTCGCACCCGGGCGTGCTCGAAGTGGCCTGCGTCGGCGTGCCGGACAAGCACTCGGGCGAGGCTGTAAAACTGTACGTGGTGAAGAAGGATTCTTCATTGACTGCCGAGGCGCTGATGGACTTCTGCAAGGAAGAACTGACCGGCTACAAGCGCCCGCGCCTGATCGAATTCCGCGACACGCTGCCGAAGACGAATGTGGGCAAGATCCTGCGGCGCGAGCTGCGGGACGAGAAGCATCCGGCATAGGCGAATCCTCCGAGGTCGACGCAGGTCATGCACGCTCGACGCGTGGCCTGCCGGCGTCCAGCGAGAACGCTGCCAGCTGCGTTTGCCCCGAGCGCGCATCGCGCACATCATCCAGTCCCATGAAACGCGCCTTCGCCGCTTGCGGCGTCACCTCCAGCAGCATGTAGCCGCGCCGGTCGCTGCGCCCGTACAGCATGTGCGGATTACGCTCGACGTTTTCCTGCGTGCGGGCCTGCGGCCGCGAGCTCGACGTGATCGAGGTCCCGCAGAATTCCGGCGCGATCACCGGATTGCTTTTTGAGGCCGGACGCGAAAAATCGCGCCGCAGCTCGCTTGCATAAAACGTGTGCACGTCGCCGGCCAGCACCAGCGGATTGCCGGCGCCGCTTTTCAGCAGGGTATCGAGCAGGCGCCGGCGCGCCAGCGGGTAGCCATCCCAGCCATCGGTCCAGAAGCGGCCATCCCCGGGGAAACGCACCGGCACGCCGCTCGACTGCGCCATCGGCGTTTGCTGCGCGAGGATGTTCCAGCGGGCGCGCGAGGACGACAGTCCCTGCGCCAGCCAGGCCTCCTGCTCGCCGCCCAGCATCGTGCGCGAGGGATCGCGCAGCGCCTCGCAGGCGCGCGCCGGCACCACGTTCGAGCCGCCGCGCCCGGGTTTGGAACAGGGTAGTGGGGAACGGTACTGGCGGTCGTCGAGCACGTGGAAGCGCGCGAGGCGTCCCCAGTCGACCCTTTGGTACATGCGGATGCTGCCGAAGCGTCCGTCCTTCGGAGCCGGCAGGCGCAGCGGCATGTGCTCGTAGAAGGCCTGGTAGGCGGCAGCGCGGCGCGCGGCGAAGTCTTTCGACAGGCGCTCGTCGATGTCCCCCGCGTAGTCGTTGGCGACTTCGTGGTCGTCCCAGGTCACGATCCAGGGCGCCGCGTGGTGCGCGCTTTGCAAGTCCGGGTCGCTTTTATATTGCGCGTAGCGGGCGCGGTACTGCGCCAGCGTGAACGATTCGCTGCTCCGGATCGCGCGCGGCGGATGGCGCAGCTGGTAGGGTCCCCACTCGTAGATGTAGTCGCCCAGGAAGGCGACCAGATCGGGCGCGGCGGCCGCAATGTGCCGGTGCGCCGCGTAGTGGCCGAACTCCCAGTGCTGGCAGGAGGCGACAACGAGTTTCAGCATCGAGGGCATCGCGTCCGGCGCGGGCGCGGTGCGCGTGCGGCCGACCGGGCTGACCGCGTTGCCCAGCATGAAGCGATACCAGTAGGGGCGATCCGGCCGCAGGCCAGTCGCATCGACGTGTACGCTGTGCGCCAGCGCAGGGGAGGCGACCGCGCCGCCTTTCGCGACCACCATGCGGAAAGCCTCGTCTTCGGCCACTTCCCAGCGCACGGTGAGCGCGAGCGCGGGGTTTGAAGCCGCATTCAGCGGATCAGGCAGGATGCGCGTCCACAGGATCACCGCATTCGGCAGCGGCGAGCCGGAGGCGACGCCGAGCGAAAACGGATAGGAAGGGCCGGCGGCGGCCGCGCTGCCCGTGAAGCCGGCGCCGGCGCTGCCGAGAGCCGCCAGGCGCGCGCAATCGAGCAGGAAGGTCCGGCGCGCTTCCAGCATCGACTTACTGATGCGAGATCAGCGACTCGAGCGGCGGCAACTGGCGCGGCTTGCGGTCCTCGCCCGTGGCGACATAGGTCAGCGTCGCTTCGGTGACTTTCACAATGTTCGCCTGCAGGCGGTTGCGTTCGGCGTACACCTCGACGTACACGGTGATCGAGGTGTTGCCGACCTTGACGATGTCGGCATAGAACGAGAGCAGGTCGCCCACGAATACCGGGTTCTTGAACAGGAAGGAATTCACCGCGATGGTGGCCACGCGGCCATTTGCACGGCGGGTAGCCGGCAGCGAGCCGGCGATGTCGACCTGGGCCATGATCCAGCCTCCGAAGACGTCGCCATACACGTTGGCGTCATGCGGCGCCGGCATCACACGCAGTTGCGGCATTTTTCCTTCCGGCAGGCGATTGGTGTGGGTTGGGGCGGTGTTTACGGGCGTGGTCATCTTGAATTCTCGTGAAAAGCTACAATCGTCCCGAATTGAACCATAAATCCCGGACCCCTGCCATGCGACGCCATCCCGCTTCATCCCCCCCGCCTCCTGATGCAAAAGGCAGGCAGCGCAGCGACTGGGCCACGCTGCAGACGCTGTTCCCCTACCTGTGGGTATATAAATGGCGCGTGATCGCCGCGCTCGGCGCCCTGATCGGCGCGAAGATGGCCAACGTCGGCGTGCCGCTGGTACTGAAGCAGCTGATCGACCAGCTGGCGATCGACCCTGCCCATCCGCAAGCGCTGCTGGTGCTGCCGATCGGCGCGCTCATCGCCTACGGCCTGCTCCGCCTGTCCACCACGCTCTTTACCGAGCTGCGCGAATTCCTGTTCGCGCGCGTGACCCAGCGGGCGGTCCGCACGATTGCGTTACGGGTGTTTCGCCACCTGCATGCGCTGTCGCTGCGCTTCCACCTGAACCGCCAGACCGGCGGCATGACGCGCGATATCGAACGCGGCACGCGCGGCGTGAATTCCCTGATCTCGTATTCGCTCTTCAACGTGCTGCCGACCCTGGTCGAAATCACGCTGGTGCTCGGCTACCTCGTCGTCAAATACGACAAGTGGTTCTCGATCATCACTGCCGTGGCGCTGGTCACCTACATCGTTTTCACCGTGGTCGTCACCGAATGGCGCACGCACTTCCGGCGCACCATGAACGACCTCGACTCGAAAGCCAACACCAAGGCCATCGACTCGCTGATCAACTACGAAACGGTGAAATACTTCGGCAACGAGGATTACGAAGCCAAACGCTACGACCAGGGCCTGCAAAGCTATGAAAACGCGGCGGTGCGCTCGCAGACGTCGCTGTCGGTGCTGAACACGGGCCAGTCGCTGATCATCGCCACCGCCGTCACGCTGATCCTCTGGCGCGCGACCGAAGG
>JAQGLR010000432.1 GCA_028292765.1 Massilia sp.
ACTATATTGTCCATCCATTGGGGAGTAGCCTGCTTCACAGCGAGCATGCGCGATGAAGTGCCCGTATCAACATACTCGGCGTTATCAACGCGCCGTGGTACGGGCAGCCGCACGAGCGTGTCGGTTGGCAAGACCTTTGGCATGCCAGCGCGCGAGTTCGGGCCGCGCCGGCGTGCCTCTGCGTTCGCCCGACGGAAAGCCCCCATGAATTTCGTAGCCACCGCCTCGCTCGCCCTCGCCATGTCCACCGATGCCTTCGCCGCCGCCGTCGGCAAGGGTGCAGCCCTGCAGCGGCCGCACTGGCGCGAGGCCTTGCGTACCGGCGCCATCTTCGGCGTCATCGAAGGGCTGACGCCGCTCCTCGGCTGGGCGCTCGGGAATGCGGCGGCACCGTATGTCGAGGCCTGGGACCACTGGATCGCCTTCGTGTTGCTGGGCCTGCTCGGCCTGCGCATGATCCGCGAAGGCTGCAGCGCGCCCGAGCCGGGCGAAGACAAGCCGAACAGCCATTCCTTCATGCGCCTGGCGCTGACCGGCATGGCGACGAGCATCGATGCACTGATCGTCGGCGCGGGCCTGGCCTTTATCGATGCGAACATCCTCGTTACGGCAGCGGCGATCGGCTTCGCCACCTTCGTCATGGTGACGCTGGGCGTGATGCTGGGACGCGGGCTCGGCGCGCTGGTGGGCAAGCGCGCCGAGGTCCTTGGGGGCATCGTGTTGATCACGATCGGCAGCCTGATCCTTTACGATCACCTGCAAGCGGCAGTGTCCTGAGGCCAGGTCTTTTACTCTCCCTTCAGCCGCATCCGCCCACCGTTGCGTCGCTCTTCATCGCTTCGTCCATCTCTTCGGGCGGCCCGAACGAACCGTAGTCGGGATATTCGTCGGCGAGGAACAGGGGCGAATCGCCAATGCGCAGCATGGCATGGCCGACTTTACCGTCGGGCATCGGCATGCGCATGACTTCTTCGGCGCCGAAGGCCTTCTTGTAGAACTCGATCGCTTCGTGGCAATTCGCGCAGACCAGGTGCTGGGTGACGGTGTGCATGCCCTCTTCGACCGGTTTGACCTCTGAACTCATGACGCTCTCCTTGCAGGATACGTTGGACGGGTTGTTATCGCAGCTTGTTATCTTTATGTACTGCTTTATGAGCCTAGCGCCCGCCCGAAGTTCACGCAACCAATCTTTATGCTGCGGTGCGCCAAGGAGGCGCCAAGGCAGGAAAAAAAACTATCCATCGAGCCTGGTTCCCAGCTCGCGCGCCAGAAAGTCGACCAGCGCAGCCACGCGCGGGGCAAGTGCACCCTGCCTGTAGAACACCGCCCACACCGGCTGGGTCCAGGGCAGCGCCGCCTCGGGCAGCACCGGGACCAGGCGCCCGGCAGCGAGGTCGTCGCGCGTCAGGAAGCCCGACAAGGAGGCAATGCCGGCGCCGGCCAGCGCCAGGTGGCGCACCGTCTCGCCACTCGACGCCGTCACCGCGGCCTCGACCGTCAATCCCTCCCCGCCTGCGTGCCGCAAAGGCCAGGTGTTGAGCGAGGCCGGCGCGGAAAAGCCGAGCAGGCGGTGCCGGGCCAGGTCGGCCACGGTGGCGGGCAGCCCGTGGCGCTCCAGGTAGGCGGGCGCGGCCAGTACGCGGATGCGGCTGCTGCCGAGGCGGCGCGCGTTCAGCGTCGAATCGGGCAGGTGTCCGATGCGAATCGCCAGGTCGGCCCGTTCCTCGATGAGGTCGACGACGGTTTCGCCGCTCGTCAGTTCCAGCCGGACCAGCGGATAGGCGTCGAGGAAGGCCGGCACCAGGGGCGCGAGCAGGTGGTCGAGCGCGGGCGTCGCCGCGTTCACGCGCACCAGGCCGGCCGGCTGCGAGCGCCGCGCGGCCGCCTCGGCTTCCGTATTGGCCAGGTCGGCCAGCACGGCACGCGCCCGCGCCAGCAACCATGCACCCTCGTCGGTCAGGTGCAGGCGGCGCGTGGTCCGCTGCAGCAGCGTCAGGCCCAGATGCTTCTCGAGCCGGGCGATGGTGCGCGACACGCCGGAGGGCGTCTGCCCGAGGCGCTCCGCGGCCTTGGTGAACGATCCGGCATCCATGACGGCGGAGAATGCAATCAATGCCTCCACATCGATCATTCGTGACTCCCAGTCAAAAGTGTATTCTACGCCAGGGCATTTTTCTCGCAAGCCGCTGCGCGCACACTGCGGCTCTTTTCATCGGCTACAGGAGAAACCATGCCGCTTGCCCTCTGGGCGCTCACCTTGAGCGCTTTCGCCATCGGCACCACCGAATTCGTGATTGTCGGCCTGATCCCGATTGTGGCCGCCAGCCTCGGCGTGTCCGTCCCTTCCGCCGGCCTGCTCGTGAGCGTGTACGCGCTGGGCGTCGCGGTCGGCGCCCCCGTGCTGACCGCCCTCACCGCGCGCGTGCCGCGCAAGCGCCTGTTGATCGGCCTCATGCTGCTGTTCACGGTCGGCAACCTGATTGCCTCGGTAGCCCCCGGTTACGCGTCGCTGATGGCGGCGCGCGTCCTCACCGGGCTGGCGCACGGCGTCTTCTTTTCGATCGGCTCGACCATCGCCACCAGCCTCGTCCCGAAAGCCCAGGCGGCGCGCGCGATCGCGCTGATGTTCAGCGGCCTGACGGTGGCGCTGGTTACCGGGGTGCCGCTCGGCACCTGGATCGGCCAGCAGTTCGGCTGGCAATCGACTTTCCTCGCCGTCGCCCTGCTCGGCGTGGTGGCGATGATCGGCAGCTGGCTGCTGGTGCCCGCCGCGATCGGCGGCTCGAAACCGGCCCGCCTGGCCGGGCAGTTCGCGGTGCTGGGAAAACCGCGCCTGCTGCTGATCTATGCGATCACGACGCTCGGCTACGGCGGCTCGTTCATCGCCTTTACCTACCTCGCCCCGATCCTGCAGGACGTCGCCGGCTTCGCGCCATCCAGTGTCAGCCTGGTGATGCTGGTGTATGGCGTGTCGGTCGCGGCCGGCAATATCTGGGGTGGCCGCCTGGCCGACCGCCATGGACCGGTGCGCGCCCTGCAGGTCGTGTTCGGGCTGCTCGCCGCCGTGCTGGCGCTGCTGAGTTTCACGGCGCCGCACCCGGTGCTGGTGGTTGCCACGGTACTCGCCTGGGGCGCGGTCGCCTTCGGCAACGTGCCGGCGCTGCAACTGTACGTCGTCCAGCGCGCCGAACGCGACGCACCGGGCGCGCTCGACATGGCGTCCGGCCTGAACATCGCCGCGTTCAACCTCGGCATCGCCTTGGGCGCCTGGGGCGGCGGCCTGGTCCTCGAGCACCTCGGCCTGATGGCGACGCCGCCGATCGGCGCGGTCATCGTCCTCGGCGCACTGGCCCTGTCCACGCTTGCCGGCCGCCTCGACCGCCGCGACGCCCGTGCGGCCAAGGCGCAGGAACGCGTGCAAGAGCTGGTTTAAGCAGGCGGCGCTATGCGTCGAGTTCGGGATAGCGCCGGAAGATGCCCTGCTCGTTGAACGGCAGCCGGCGCGGCGACGTCAGGTAAGCGGCAATGCGCGGCCGGGTGGCAATGCGCTGGCGGAAGGCGGCCAGGTTCGGGTGCTCGGCCAGCGCGCGTGCAAGTGCCTTGGGGAAGGCGTAGGCCAGGCCTTCGAGCACCTGGAACAGCGACAGGTCGGCATACGTCAGTTCCGGCCCGGCCAGGAAGGCCTGCTCGCCGAGCACGTGGCCGAAATAATGGAGGAACTTCGGGATGCGCGCCGCCGTGAATTCGGCTGCGCGGCGGCGCGCCTCGTCCTGCTGGTCTTCGTAGTACAGGCTGGCGCCGAGCGGATGGTGGGTGTCGTGCGCCTCGCCGACCAGGTCGGCGATGGTCAGCTGCAGTTGATGGGTCCAGAGCCGCCCGGCCGGGTCCTGCGGCGCCAGGCCGTGGCGTTCGCCGAGGAACATCAGGATCGCCGCCGTCTGGCCGATCGTCATGCCGTCGGCACGCAGGAAAGGCGGCGCGAACGCCGGCGTGCGGCCCTCCTTCAGCGCGGCCATCATGGCGTCGATGCCGCCCGGCCCGCGCGCCACGTCCGCGTAGTCTTCGCCGGCCTCCTCCAGGGCCAGGCGGACGAATTCGCCGCGGCCCTGGATGCCCGGCCAATAGAACAGTTCGTACGATTGCGCCATGATGAAAAAGTGGAGAAAGTAGACAGTCGGATGATGATAGTAAGCCTCCGGCTAAAAAACGGGCACGCAAACGAATCACTCTGGGGAAGGCTGCTTACAAGTAGCCGTGACTGTCCACATGCTCTTGCCGGGGCTGCGTGATTTAATTTCCCGAACCTGCACGGTGCATACGCCAACCTTCGGGGCGAGCTTCATCCACCAGTCGGCTACAGGGTCGCTCATTGACTGGTTCCATTCGTGCCCATCGTGGAACCTACCCTTGTTGCGCTTCCTGCCCCCGTATGTGCATACGAGCCACGCTTGTTCCTCGTCGGCGAATCCATATCGCACGTCATAGCCTTCTTCGGCTGCTTCCTCGGGTGGTGGTGCCATCCAGCCATCGCCACGCATTTCGCCTGTGTGCATAAACGCTCCTGTTAGGGGAGATGCGGGAGCTTCCTTGCCGGAATAGGTCTGGGGGCACTTGTAGACTTGAGCGTTAGCCGTGGCTGTTGATAGCACGAGGGCAGCTAGGAGAATGGTTCTCATGGCACTAGGGCTACGTGAAACTGGTTGGCGATGTTGGACGGAGTCTTACCCTTCTCAATTTCAGGCGACCAATTCCTAACAGGGCGAAGACTCGGCCACTTCCCCTTCCACTGGTCAAACATGATGATCTTGTTCGGCTTGCCTGTTGCGGTGCTGTAATCCTCGCCTCTCACGAACAAGGCAGCGTGATAGCCTTCGATGTTTGGATACCATGCTTTGTCGTACTCGTACCAGAAGTTGGCGATCACTGTGCCAGATTTGAGGGTTCTGGCAACATCTGCTACGCGTTCGCCCGGTTGCCATCGGCTCGTGTGGCCGACATTCGTTAGCTCCTGGGGGAGTCGGGCGCACTGCCCGTTGGCGATCTTTAGGCTTGCTAATCCGGCCCAGCCGCTTTCCTTCCACGCTGCCCTGTATTTTTCGTCCCGTTCCTTAATCAAGGCATCCATACTGCCGGGGTAAACAACCGGGTGAGCCATGGCAACCCCCGCTTAAGAGCAGACCTTGTTAGCTGCGCAGTCCCATCCCCCGCTCGTGTTACCTCCAGCGCCCCCGCTGATCTTTTGCTGGGTGTAGGAGACTTTAATCTTAGAGTAGGCCAAGTGCACTTGCTCGGTCAGGATGCCGCCTTCGCCACTATTCGGGTGGAAGCTGGAAAGCATGACGTTTTCAAGCTCGATTTTGAAATAATTGATCGGCTTGCCGTCGCCATCTGCCCGCATGAACTCGATAACTGCGGTGGGAATGGTCTTACCCATTGCGCAGTGCTGGAACAGGATGGGTGAAGCGACATCGGCCAGCTTCGTGAAGCTCACCTCCGATAGATCGGCTTTCCCGTTGGTGTGCCCGCCTGCTGTGGATACCGTCGATGCTCGCGGCTGCGTCACGCCCCAGTCAACGTGGCTCACCTCGATCCATTGCTTGTGCTTGTCGTCGGCGGATTCGCCCTTGATGTCCCCGATCTTCAGGTATGCGTCGATCATCTTTTTCTCCGTTAAAGTTTTGGCAAGCAGAGGATTCTTGCCCCGCCTCACCGTGGAGAGCTTGGGAGGCGTCAACCAGTTAAAGGAATGGCATCAAGGAACAGGGGGACAGGAAAACGTGCGCGTCGTCTTTCTTCGTTCATATCCGCCAGCGTCTCGTAAATCAGGACAAGGGACTGCGCGCGCATCGCAGCGTGTCAATATGGTATCTTCCAGGAAACGAACGTGAACGTTCGACACCAAAACAGACACACTCGAGGGAAGAACGATGTTGCCAGTGCGCGGTCGTAGCGGGAGAAGTATCGGCCTGAAGAATATTGCCCTAAAGAATTTGTTTCTCTTGAGCAATCTCACCGCCCGAGCTCGTCAGGTAGGACACCATGAACTTGTCCGCAACCCGACGTCTCCGAAGGAAGGCCCCATGATCCTCGCTCACCTCACCCGCCACTGGCTGACCCATCGCAGGAGGCTGCCGTTCTCGTCCTGGGTGCTGTCGACCCTGCGCAGCGCGCGCGTCATGCTGTTCTACCGCGACCACGCCGCCCTCTGCCAGCTCGACGTCTACCGCAATTATGTGATGGCGTCCCCCAACGACGATCCCTTCCACCACCTGAGCCACCGCGGCTACCTGGTGCGGGGCCTGACTGCCCGCCAGCGCGTGCAGTGCGTGCTGTCGCACTACCGCTTCGAGGAGACGACCTTCAACGCCGCCTACAAGCAGGCCGTCTACGCGGCGGGCGGCCTGACGCTGTGGCGGCATGTCGTGGGCGAGAACGAATTCCTGATCCGGCTCGAGATGGCGTCGCGCATGAATGCCGAGGGCGACCTGACGCTTGCCCTGACCGCCGACGGCAAGGTCCTGCACCGGCTGTCGTTCTCCTGGATCGACGGCAGGATTGCCGGCGTGCCGACGCCGCTGGTGCCTTTCATCGCACGCAACCAGGGGCGCTGGACCGAATCGAACGACGCCTTCGAAGCCTTCGAGCGCTGCTTCCCGAACAATTCGCCGAGCTTCTTCTGCTTCGCGGCGATGCAGGGCGTGGCCCAGGCGGTCGGCATGGAACAGGTGCTGGCCGTGAAGTGCAGCTCGCACATCGCCTGCGACCCGGTCGACGTCAAGCACTTCGCCAACGCCTACGACGGCTTCTGGAAGATCCTGGGCGGCATCGAGATGCCGGGCAAGGCCTGGCTGATCGCCCTGCCGTTCTACCTCAAGCCGCTGGCCGACATGCCGTCCAAGCACCGCAAGCGCGCGGCCCAGCGGCGCGACTGCTGGCGCACGATCGGCGACGCCACCCGGGGGACGCTGCAGCGGCACCTGCTGCATGCGCGCTCGCACCACGAGCATCCGGCGCCGCTGCGGGAGACGGCGGAGGTGTAATTGACAGAACCACCACGGCCCGCACGGGCCGTGATACACTTGCGCCTCGCTAGGGGTCCTGGAATTCGCGTTCCGGGTGAGAGATACCCTCCGTACCTGATCTGGATAATGCCAGCGAAGGAAAGCGCAACGCAGTCCCCATCTTTGTTTGCCCTTCCCCACGTTGGCTCCGGCTTTTTGTTTAAAAGCGCCGCGTCGCATTTGCAGCCCGCGTCGCTCAAATCCTGAGCACACCAATGACACCCCTTTTCAAGCATTCCCTCCTCGCCTGCGCGCTTGCGCAGGCTTTCGCCGTCAATGCCTCGGCCCAGCAGGCCGGGCCGGTCGCCTCGGTGTTTGTCACCGGCAGCAAATTGAGCGCCAGCGAGCGCGCCAGCGTCGGCGGCTTCGCCGAGACGGCGATCATCGACACCCCAAGCTCGATCAGCGCGATCGACCGCGGCCAGATGCAGGACCTGTCGATCCGCAGCGCCAGCGAAGCGGTCGCCTACGACGCCTCGGTCGGCGACGCCTACAACGCCGTCGGCTATGCCGAGCAGTTCTCGGTCCGCGGCTTCGTGTTGAACAACAACTCGGGCTACCGCAAGGACGGCTTCGCGATTCCGGCCGACACCCAGATCCCGCTGGAAAACAAGGAACGCCTGGAACTGCTCAAGGGCGTGGCCGGCATGCAGGCAGGCCTGGCCGCGCCCGGCGGCATCCTGAACTTCGTCACCAAACGCCCGACGGATACGCCCCTGCGCTCGGTCACTTTGGAGGCGCGCGAACGCGGCACGCTGTACGGCACGCTGGACCTGGGAGGCCGCTTCGAAGACCGCCGCTTCGGTTACCGCATCAATGCCGCCGCCGAGCGCCTGCGCTCCTACGTCGAGGGCGCCGATGGCAAGCGCCAGTTCGCGTCCGCCGCGTTTGACTGGCAAATCACGCCGGACGCCCTTCTTCAGCTGGACATGGACTTCCAGCACAAGGAGCAAATCACCGCGCCCGGCTACCAGCTGATCCGCGGGGTCGCGCTGCCGACCGGCGTCTCGTCCAGGACCCTGCTCAACGCCCAGCCCTGGACCAAGCCGGTGGACACCGACAGCGCCAACCTCGGCCTGCGCTTCGACTACCGTTTTGCGCCGGACTGGCGCGCCACCTTGAGCGCCAACAAGCACTGGTTCAAGCGCGACGACTTCACCGCCTTCCCCTACGGCTGCAGCAACGAGGGCGAGGGCTTCTATCCGGGCTACTGCTCGAACGGCGACTACGACGTCTACGACTACCAGAGCACCGGCGAGCGCAAGACCCCCTTCGGACTCCAGGGACAGGTCCAGGGCCACTTCGCCACCGGCGCGCTGCGCCATGTGCTCACCGCCGGCATCGCTTACAGTGAACGCCACAACCGCTACGGCGACTACGTCTACGACTACGCCGGCTACAGCAACATCTACCAGAACCTGACCGTCGACCCGGCGCCGGGCAATCCGCGCACCGGCCCCGTCACCGAACGCTTCAGCGAGCGCGAGCGCTCCCTGTTCGTGCAGGACATCGTCACCCTCACGCCCGACCTGGCGCTGCACGCCGGCCTGCGCTATGTGAGGATCGACAGCACCCAGCTGCCGGAGCCGGAACTCGGCTGGGTTTCAAACCGCGCGTCCTTCGTGCTGCCGGGCGTGTCCCTCGTGTACAGCGTGACGCCTTCGTGGAACGTGTACGGCACGCTTGCGCACGGCCTCGATGCGGGCGGCGTCGCCGAAATGGGGGCGACCAACGAGAACGAAGACCTGGGCCCGAACCGCTCGAAGCAGTTCGAACTCGGCACCAAGGGAAATTTCGGCGACGTGGCACTCACGGCCGCGCTGTTCCAGATCACCAAGGGGAATGAATTCAACCAGGGCAATCCCGATGGCAGCTTCACCTTCGTGCGCAAGGGCGACCAGCGGCACCGCGGCGTCGAGTTCTCGGCCCAGCGCAGCAGCGGCGCCCTGGCCTACGGCGCCAGCCTGATGGCGCTGCGTGCGAAACAGGAAGGCACGGGCGATCCGGCCTACGACGGCAAGCGCGCAACCAATGTGCCCGAGCTGAAGACCACGTTGTGGGCCGACTATGCGGTTCCGATGCTCCCCGGCCTGAAGGTCAGCGGCCAGTGGCAGTACGCGGGCGAAAAGTCGTTCGATCCGCAGAACCGGGTGAACGTCCCGGGCTACCACGTGTTCGGCCTGGGTGCGGCCTACGGCCTGAAGATGGGTGCGACGAAGGTCACGCTGCGCGCGCGCGTCGACAACCTGTTCGACAAATTCTACTGGCGCGACGTGACGCAGCAACTGGGCGGCTACCTGCTTCCCGGCGCGCCGCGCACCGTGCGCCTGTCGGCCCAGTTTGATTTCTAAAAAGCGCTTTTAAAGCGCGGCGGCGATCACGTTCAATGCCCGCTCCACCTGCCGCACGCGCTGCGGCAGGTCTCCCTGCAGCAGGACAAACGGGATGCCCCGCTCATCCAGTTCCTGCACCACCATCGCGTACACCCGCGCCCGCACCTCTTCCGACTCGCGCATCAGGCCATCGGCGATCCACGGGGTATCGGGGGCCGTCACCAGCGTCAGCGCGTAGTCGTGCGTGCCGGCGAGCAGGGCGAGCTGCGCATCGACGCGGCCCCAGTACACGCGGCTGTAGAGCGCCGTCATCAGGGGCGTCGTATCGCAGAACAGCCAACGATTGGCGCGCGCGGCGGCCGCATCCTCGCGCGCGCGCTGGGTTCGCGCGATCGCGAACTGGTCGGTTTCAAAAGGCACGCGGCCGTGCGTGTCGACGAATTCGCGCAGGTATTCGGGCACCCACAGCGTGTCATACCGCCGCGCCAGCGCCTCGCACAGCGTCGACTTGCCGGACGACTCGGCGCCGAGGACGGCGATGCGGCGCACGCCGCTCATGGCGACACTGAGCGCGCCGCTCATCGCGTCACCTGCGCGATGTTGCTCCAGGCGCGCAGGCCGCGCGCGGCCAGCACCACGAACACGGCGTACAGCACCGCCGTCACGTGCAGGTCCTTGAAGATGTACAGCCCGACGTAGAGCACGTCGACCACCAGCCACACGTGCCAGTTCTCGACCTTCTTGCGCGCCAGCAGGAGCTGGCCGACCAGGCTGCCGGCCGTGAGGAAGCCGTCGGTGTGCGGCACGTCGGTATTCGTGTAGGTGGCCAGGAACCAGGCCAGCGCCAGGTAAGCCCCACCCCAGGCCGCGATCGCCCAGGCCCAACCGGCGCGGTCGAGGCGCGTGACGACCAGGCGCCTGCCCTCATGTCCTGCCTTCCCGGCGCCGCGCAGCCACTGGCTCCAGCCCCAGACCGAGGCGGCGATGAAGACGAGTTGCAGGCCGCTGTCGCCGTACAGGCGGGCCTCGAAGAACACGACCGCGTAGGTTGCGGAGGATGCGATCGAGAACAGCCAGGCCCAGTGGTTCTGGCGGATGTTGAGCAGCACGGTCGTGGCCGCGAGGGCGAACGAGACCAGTTCGAGGGGCGTCGTGCTGAAGCCGGCAAAGGCAAGTTGATCGTTCATGCGCGGCAGGCTGGAAAAGTGCAACTCATCGGGCTGGCGAGTATGCACGCTGCGCATCAAATATGCAATGCAGCCGAAAAGGGCTACCGCGAATGGGCTATGTCGGCGACGAAAAGGCCGAGCTCGACCGCAATTCGCCGGTCACGCTCGCCGCGAAGATCAAGGCGCCGGTGTTCCCCGTCCACGGCGGCAAGGACAAGCGCGCGCCGGTCGGGCATGCGCACGCCATGCGCGCCGCCTTGAGCGCCGCCGGCCGCCCGCGCCGCAAATAGCAAGACACCTGGTCCACGCAAAAAAGCGGCGCCTTCACAGGCGCCGCTTTTTTTCTGCGTCATGGGTTCGCTTATTTCTTCGGATACTTGATCGTCATTTCCTTGAGCAGGTTGTCGGCGCCGTCGACTTCCTTCATCACCCACAGCATGTAGCGGATGTCGACGTGGATCGCGCGCGTGATCGCCGTGTCGAAGTACCAGTCCTTGGTGATCGATTCGTAGGTCGAATCGAAGTTCAGGCCGACCAGTTCGCCGCGCTTGTTCATCACGGCCGAACCGGAGTTGCCGCCGGTGGTGTCCGCGCTCGACAGGAAGTTGACCGGCACCGTGTTCAGGACCGGGTCCTTGAACACGCCGTAGCGCTTCGCTTTCACGGCCTGCGTCAGCGCGGCCGGGACCAGGAACGGGTCCTTGTCGGTGGCTTTTTCGACGATGCCCTCGACGGTCGTGAACGGGCCCTTGACCAGGCCATCGCGCGGCGAGTACGGCGCCACGGTGCCGAAGGTCACGCGCAGCGTCGAGTTGGCGTCCGGGTAGACCGGTTTGCCCTGCGATGTCCGGTACGCGATGACGGCCGACATGTACTGCGGAATCGTGCGGTCCAGATTGCCGTCGACTTCCTTGCGGCGCTCGTCCAGGCCCCTGGCCACGTCATCGAGGCGCACCGCCAGCGCGATGAACGGATCCTGCGAAGCGCGGAAGGCGCTCACGTCCTGGCTCATCCAGGCCAGGCGCTTGCTGGTGTCGGCCAGCCCGGTCGACTTGTACATGGCCTCGAGCGCGCCCGTGTTCGGCAGCAGCGCGTCCAGGCCTCGCGGGCGCAGCTTCGGATCGATCGTCGCATAGCGCTTCAGGGCCGCGGCATAGCGCGCCTGGTCGACACTGGCGACGAACGACTGTTCGAGGCGGGTCAGGCGCGCCTTGATGAACGAGAGGTCGCGTTCCTGGTAGCCGGCGTCGCGCTGGGCGTCCGGCTTCTGGCGTTCCTGGGCCAGGCGGTACAGGGTGCGCGCGCTTTTCAGGAGGTCGCTATGGGTGGCTTCCGCATACGCGCCCTCTTCGCGCGACAAGGCCATGTCCAGCGCGATCACGGCGTCGAGATCGGCCAGCAGGGTCGGGCCGCTGCCGCTGCCACTGCGGTTGCTACTCC
>JAQGLR010000469.1 GCA_028292765.1 Massilia sp.
GCTGGAAATTAACGGATACCCGCATCTGCATCAACGACATGGGCGCCGATGCGCGCGGGCGGCGCCACCCCAGCACCGCCTGGCTGAAAGCCGGCCGCCAGGCGCGCGAAGGCCGGCCCGTGATCCCGCGCGGGCAAAAGCTGGTCGTGCAGATGGTCGAAACCTTCCGCGAACACATGGCGCCGGCATTCGTGGAGGAACTCGACGCCTGGAAGCTCGGCGAACAAGCCGGGATGGCGATCCCGCCCGTGATGATCTACGGCGACGACGTGACCCACATCCTGACCGAGGAAGGGATCGCCAACCTGCTGCTGTGCCGCCTCGATGAAGAGCGCGAACAGGCGATCCGCGCCGTCGCCGGCTACACGCCCGTGGGCATGGCGCGCGACAAGCGCATGGTGGAAAACCTGCGCGACCGCGGCATCGTCCAGCGCCCGGAAGACCTCGGCATCGACAAGCGCCTCGCCACGCGCGACCTGCTTGCGGCAAAGAACATGAAGGACCTGGTCAGGGCGTCCGGCGGACTCTACGACCCGCCGAAGCGCTTCCGCAACTGGTAAGGAAACAACATGGAAACCCTGCATTTTCGGTTCGAAAACGGCCGCCTTGCCCTCGCGGCAACGCCGCAACTGGTGGGCGTCGTCAGCTCCGGCAACCTGGAGGTGCTGATCGAGCCGGCGCCCCTCGGGGGTGCCTGCGAAATCGAGATCCGCACCGCGGCGAATGGCTTTGGCGCCACCTGGCAAGCCGTGATGAGCGACTTCCACGAGCGCTGGAAATTAACGGATACCCGCATCTGCATCAACGACATGGGCGCCACCCCCGCCGTGGTCACCCTGCGCCTCGACCAGGCCGCCGAAACGATGACGGGAGGCTTGCCATGAGCTATCTGGAGTGCAGCGCGCGCGAGCGCATTGCCCAGGTGTTCGACCCCGGTTCGTTCGAGGAATTCCTGCCGCCCTCGCTCCGCATCGTCAGCCCGCACCTGGCGCAGCTGGACGCGCCGGTATCGTTCGACGACGGCGTCATCGTCGGCCGTGCCCTGATGAACGGCCAGCTTGTCCTCGGCGCCGCCCAGGAGGGTGGCTTCATGGGCGGCGCGGTCGGCGAGGTGCATGGCGCCAAGCTGGCCGGCATGCTGCAGCGGGCCGTGCTTGAAGGCGCGCATGCGGTGCTGCTGTTGCTCGAGTCGGGCGGCGTGCGCCTGCACGAGGCCAATGCCGGCCTGATTGCGGTCTCCGAAGTCATGCGTGCGATCCTCGACGTGCGCTCGCAAGGCATTCCTGTCGTGGCGCTGATCGGCGGCGCGAACGGCTGCTTCGGCGGCATGGGCATCGCGGCGCGCTGCGCGAATGCCATCATCATGTCCGAGGAAGGCCGGCTGGCAATGTCCGGCCCCGAAGTCATCGAGACGGCAAACGGCGTCGAGGAATTCGATTCGCGCGACCGGGCGCTTGTGTGGCGCACCACCGGCGGCAAGCACCGCTACCTGCTGGGCGACTGCCAGCGGCTGGTGGCTGACGACGTGCACGCGTTTCGCCAGGCGGCGCTCGAGGCCATCGCCGCAGCACAGGGGCGCGCCGAACTGACGCTCGCCGACCTCGAGGCCGAACACCTGATGCTGGCGACGCGCCTGCGCGACTTTGGCGGCGCCGCCGAGCCCCTGCACGTCTGGAAAGCGCTCGGCATTCCCGATCCGGCCGCGATCCCGATGCTGGGCGCCGCCGAATTCAGCGAGCTTGCACGCGCCTACCGCAAAGGAGCGGATTGATGGACTGGCAAACCCTGGCATCGGGGCTTTTTCCCGAAGGACACACGGTACGTGAGCATGAGCAGTTCCTCTCAGGCACCGGCACGATCGAGGGCGAGACAGTCGCCGTCGTCGGCACCACCGGGCATGCACCGATCGGCATCGACATCGCGCTTGCCCAGGCGACGTCGGTGCTGGCGACCGTACGCGCGCATCCCGGGCGGCCGATCCTGATCCTGGTCGACACCCAGGGCCAGCGCCTGCGCCACCGCGACGAAATGCTGGGCATTAACAGCTACATGGCGCACCTCGGCAAATGCATCGACTTCGCCCGTCGCCAGGGGCACAAGGTGATTGGCCTGGTGTACGACCAGGCCTTGTCCGGCGGCTTCATCACCAGCGGCCTGATGGCCGACGCCTGCTTCGCCCTGCCCGACGCCACGATCCGCGTGATGGCCCTGCCGGCCATGGCGCGCATCACCAAGGTGCCCGAGGAAAGGCTGAGCGAACTGGCAAAGACCGACCCGGTCTTTGCGCCGGGCGCCGAAAATTACCTGCGCATGGGCGGCCTGCAGGCGCTGTGGGAAGGCGATTTTTCCGCGCTGCTGGCGGCGGCGCTGCGTACCACCGACCCGGTCGACCGCCGGCGCCAGCTCGGCTTCGAGCGCGGCGGACGCAAGCTGGCGCATCCGGTGGCGCAAGCGGTGCTGACAGGCAGCCATGTTGGCGCAGCCTGACCTGGCGCCGCGCGACCTGGCGCGGCATGACCTGGTTTGGCTGAGTCCGGCCGGCTGGGAGCACGCCGCCGCACTCGCACACCCTGGCGTGCGCGATGCCGTACTGCGCTGGGGCCAGGCCCGCTGGCCTGCGGTCGCCACCCGCATCTCGCCTGCGCTCGCGCCGGGCCCGCCTGTCCACCTTCCGCTCGGGCTGTCCCTGCCCCCACGGGCGCGGGACGGCGCCAAAGCGCGCATCGCCCTTGTTGCGCGCGCCGGCGATATCGCCCGATCCCGCGCGCCCCTGCCGTTTGCGCAGGCAATCGGGGCGGTCCCGGACGCGTGGCGCCTGCATTCAGGGATGCTGCTCGATGACGCCGGCCGCGCCGGCCTCGACCTACGCGTGTACGGCTCCGTCGCCCTCCAGGCATTGACGGGACAAGCCTACCTGACTCCCGCTTCCGACATCGACCTGCTGCTGGCGCCCCGCAGCATCGGGCAGTACCGCTGCGCACTGGCGCTGCTGGCCCGCCATGCGCGCGCCCTGCCGCTGGACGGGGAAATCCTGTTTCCGGGAGGCCAGGCGGTGGCATGGAAAGAACTCCTGCGCGCGCCCGATGCCAAAGCGCGGGTCCTCGCCAAATCGATGCACGTGGTCTCCCTCGTCACCGTGGACAGCTTGCTGGCCAGTTTGAGCACAGACACATGCACGACCTGATCGCACCGCAAAACAAGGCCGCCTCCCCACTGGTATCCGAGGACGAGCGCGAGGACGAACGCCGGTTCTGCCTGCGCATTGGCCGCCTCGCCGTGCGCAGCCTGTACGCCGAGCTGACCCTGTACCCGAAACCCGGCCTGGTCTCGCTGCGCGACAACGGCAGCCACGCCGACATGAGGGCCGAGACCTTCATGCGCAGCATGTTCGCGCTGCGCCATTACTTCGTTCGCATCACGCTGGCCGGCAGCCGCGGCGCACCTTTCGGCGTCCTCGCGGCGCTCGGCATCGAGGCCGAGCGCCGCATGCTGGCCGCGACCGGCGGCGTCAACACCCACCGCGGCGCCATTTTCGCCCTGGGTCTCCTGTGCGCCGCAACCGGCAGTTGCCGCGCGCAGGGCGCAGCGTTGAGCGCGCACGCAATCCGCGCCGCCCTGCTTGCTCGCTGGGGCGCGGCGCTGGCGGCGCACGCGCGCGGGTCAGTGGCAGGGGCAAAGGCAAGCACCGGCTCCCACGGCCTGCGCGTGACGGCCCGCCATGGTATCGGCGGCGCACGCCAGGAAGCCGCGCTCGGCCTGCCCGCCGTCTTCGATGTCGCCTTGCCGGCCTTGCACGGTGCGCTCGCCGCCGGGCGCGGACCGCGCCGTGCCCGCATCGACACCCTGTTCGCCCTGATGGCCCATATCGGCGATACCAACGTGTATCACCGCGGCGGCGCCGAGGGCGCGGCGACGGTGCTGCACCACGCGCGCGCCTTTCTCGCCAGCGGCGGCACCGGCGCCGCCGGCTGGGAAGAACGCGCCGAGCGTTGCCACCGCATGTTCGTGGCACGCCGGCTCTCGCCCGGCGGCGCGGCCGACCTGCTTGCTGCCGCCTGCCTGGTCGACGCTGTCGCAGCGGGCGGCGCCTGGCCATGATTTCCAGCCTGGCGCTCCTCTGCCCCGGCCAGGGCGCGCAGCACAAGCACATGTTCGACCTCGCGCGCACGGACCCTGGCGCCAGCGGCCTGCTCGACAACCTGCTTCCCGAAGCCGGGCTTGACGGAGCGCTTGCGCGGGTGCTCGAGGACGACGCCTTGCTGTTCTCGAATCGCCTGGCCCAGCCGCTGATGGTCGCGGCCACATTGGCCAACTGGCGCGCATTGGCCGCCGTGCTGCCGGCGCCGGCACTGGTGGCCGGCTACAGCATCGGCGAAGTCACGGCCTGGGCCGTTGCGGGCGGATTGTCGCCGGTTGCCGCGGTTGCGCTGGCGCGCAGGCGCGCCGGCCTGATGGACGCCTGCGCCGCGCAAGGCCCGGCGCAAGCGCTGCTTGCCGTTTCCGGCCTCATGCGCGATGCCGTCGAAGGGGTCCTGCGCCAGTCCGGCTTCCACCTTGCCATCGAGACCGGGGACGACAGCGTCATCCTGGGGGGACGCGCCGACCGGGCGCCGGCACTCGAACGCGCCGTGCAAGCCCTTGGCGGCCGTGCCGGCGTCCTCCCCGTCGGCGTCGCTTCGCATACGCCATTCATGGGCGGCGCCGTGGGCCCGTTCGCCAGCGCCCTGCGACAATACGGACTCCAGGACCCCGCCGTGCCCGTCCTGTCCGGCATCTCCGCCGAGCGCGTCAATCGCGGCGCCAGCGCGGTCGAACACCTGTCGCGCCAGCTGGCCGAAACGATCCTTTGGCGCGATTGCATGGACGCGCTGATGGAGGCCGGCATCACTGTGGCGCTGGAACTCGGGCCCGGCGCCGGCCTGTCGCGCATGCTGCAGGCACGCCATCCCCGAATCGCCACACGCTCGGTTGCCGACTTCCGCTCACTCGACGGTATCGCCGCCTGGCTGGGCCGTCATGTCGAATAACCTATTCACGCC
>JAQGLR010000491.1 GCA_028292765.1 Massilia sp.
CGTTTCCTCGAATGCAGCGCCCATGTTATGCCTCGCCTTTCTCGTCTTTGCCGATCACGATCTTGTTATCGGAGAGATACATGTACGGAGGAATGTCCATGTTCGTCGGTGCCGGCTTGTTCTTGAACACCCGTCCGGCCAGGTCGAAGGTCGATCCATGACAAGGACACAGGAAGCCGCCGCGCCAGTCGTCCGGCAGGTTCGGCTGGGCGCCTTCGGCCAGGCGCGACGAGGGCGAGCAGCCCAGGTGCGAGCAAATGCCCACGGTAACGAGCACTTCCTTGTGCTCGGGCCGGGCACGGAATTCGTTCTTCGCGTATTCCGGCATGTCGAGCTGATAGATTTTTTCGGAGTTCGGGTCGGCAACGAGATCGGTGTTCTTTGGCAGGCTGGCCAGCATTTCCGGTGTGCGGCGCAAAATCCACACCGGCTTGCCGCGCCATTCGACGACCTTCATTTCACCCGGCTTGACGTCGGAGATATCCACTTCGACCGGAGCACCGGCAGCCTTGGCCCGCTCGGAAGGTTGGAACGTACTGACCAGCGCACCTGCCGTGGCCACACCGACGACCCCGCCGGCCGCGCATGTCGCGATCAGCAAACCACGTCGGCCTGAATCGACCTGCTTTTCATTGCTCATACCAACCCCACTCCGTGAAATGTCGAATCTTGAGTATCAATTAAGAGCTTGCAGCAACACAAAATTATATGTGAATGGCAATCTTTATTGGAGAAAAAATATTGAGTGTGCGATAACGGTGGCACAAGCGTCCCGCAGGCCGCCCGAAATGGCCGCCGCAACCGGGCATGCAAGGTAGTCAGGGAGTGCAAGCGGCCAGTCCCGCTGCGGGTGCGCCGCCGCTGTGGTGGTCAATAAAGCGGGCGTGCGAACGCTCGCGGAGGCTTGCGGTATCATCACATTAGCTATTTCGATAACTGGGGAGCCGCCGTGGCGATGATGGAGGAATTCAAGCAGTTTGCCATGCGCGGCAACGTGGTTGACCTCGCGGTTGGCGTGATCATTGGCAGCGCTTTCGGGCGCATTGTCGATTCGCTGGTGCAGGATGTCATCATGCCGCCGGTCGGCAGGCTGTTCGGCGGACTCGATTTCGCAAATTATTATATTCCCCTGAATGGTCAGGTAACCGGACTGGCGCTGGTTGAGGCAAAAAAAGGCGGTGCCGTCATTGCGTACGGTAATTTCCTTACGATCCTGCTGAATTTCATCATTCTCGCTTTCATCATTTTCCAGATGGTGCGCCTGATGAACCGCCTGCGGCGGCGTGTCTCACCCGAGGAAACGGCGAAGGCGCCGGCGACCCCGGAAGACGTCGTGCTGCTGCGCGAGATCCGCGATGCCTTGGTGACCAACTCAGCGGCCAAAAAGTGAAAGATGACGTCATCACCTCCGCACCAAGCGCGGCGCGCCGCCTCTGGCTGCTGTTCGCCCAGACGGTAACCGTCGCGCTCGCCCTGTATTTCGTGGTCGCGGCCCTGAGGCCCGACTGGCTCGGGCGTCCGCCCGTCCAGGTCCCGGTCGGCCCCGGCGCGAGCGCGGTGCCGGTGCTGCAGGCCCAGTCAGGCCCGCCGACGGCCAGCTACCGCGAGGCGGCCGGGCGCGCGATGCCGGCGGTGGTCAACATCCTCACCAGCAAGGCCTCGCGCGAAACCCATCCGATCCTGAAAGACCCGTTCTTCCGCCGCTTCTTCGGCGACCGCCTGCCACCCGAAGAGCAGCTCTCGAGCCTGGGTTCCGGCGTCATCGTCAGCGGCGAAGGCTATATCATCACCAATTTCCACGTGGTGGAAGGCGCCGACCAGATCGAAGTCGGCCTGGCCGATGGCCGCAAGGCAGCCGCCCGCATCGTCGGCACCGATCCCGAAACCGATCTCGCCGTGATCCGCATCGCAGAGCGCAACCTGCCGGTGATGGTGCTCGGCGAGCCCGACGACGCGCGGGTCGGCGACGTCGTGCTGGCGATCGGCAACCCCTTCGGCGTCGGCCAGACCGTGACGATGGGCATCATCTCGGCCGTGGGCCGCAACAACCTGCACATCAACCACTTCGAGAACTTCATCCAGACCGATGCCGCCATCAACTTCGGCAACTCGGGCGGCGCGCTGGTCGACATCCAGGGCAACCTGCTCGGTATCAACTCGGCGATCTATTCCCAGACCGGCGGCTCGGTCGGCATCGGCTTCGCCATTCCTGTTTCGACCGCGCGCGACGTGCTCGAATCGATCATCAAGCACGGCCAGGTCGTGCGCGGCTGGATCGGCATCGAGTCGCAGGACATCACGCCCGAGCTGGCCGACAGTTTTGGCCTGGCGCGCAAGAGCGGCGCCATCATTGCCGGCGTCGTGCGCAACAGCCCGGCCGACCGCGCCGGCGTGCGTCCCGGCGACATCCTGCTCGCGGTAGAAGGCAAGACAATCACCAACACCGGCGAGATGCTCAAGCTCATCGCCGGGCTGGCGCCGGGCGCCAAGGCGCGATTGAAACTGATGCGCCAGAACCGCGAATCGACGGTGAGCGTTACTGTCGGCAAGCGACCGCGCCCGAAACCTCCATAATTACTTTCCGGACCCTCCATGCACCTGCGTGACCTGACGCAATTCCTTTCAGAACTGAGCGAAAACAATACCCGTCCCTGGTTCATCATGAACAAACCGCGCTATGACATCCTGCGCGAGGAGTTCCTCGTCGTCGTCACCGACCTGATCCGCGAATTGTCCCGTTTCGACCGCCAGGTCGCCGCCGTCGATCCGAAGAAAGCGATGTTCCGCATCAACCGCGACATCCGCTTCTCGAACGACAAAACACCGTACAAGACGCGCTTTTCGGCCGGCATCACACCGAACAACAAGCGCCGCCCCAGCGAAGGCGGCGGCTCGACCTATTACTTCCAGGTCGACGGCAACGGCACCCTGGGCATCGGGGCCGGCGAATACCTGCCCCCGGCCGCGCGCCTGAAAGCGATCCGCGAACACGTGGTCAACGATGCGACAGGTTTCGCCAAAATGTTGAAGAATAAACACCTGCGCGCGACCTACGGCGACCTGCTGGACGAAGATAAACTGCAGCGTCCGCCAAAAGGCTTCGACCCTGCGCACCCGCACATTGAACACATCAAGCTGAAGAGCTTTTTCGTGTGGACCGAATTGCCGCTGAAGGTGAACGATCCGGACGAGCTGGTGCCGCGGCTGGCGCGCGGATTCGAGGATGCCTTTGCGCTGGTGACATGGCTGCGCGGAGTGCCCCACACCCACGAAGATTAAATAGGAGGCGGTATGGCCTTGCAACACGCAGCATCGGGCGAACGGATCGCCTTGAACCGGGGCGAAGACGACATCGCGAATTTCACGTCGATTGCCCTGGCGAAGACCGAGCACATGGAACTGATCCGGCTGGTCGTCACCAAAGACAAGCCGATGCCCGAGCACCGGGTCGAGGGTGAAGTCACGCTGCTGTGCCTGGAAGGCGAGATCGCCTTTGACGCACACGGGCGCACCGTCGTGCTGCGCCCGAACGAGATGGTGTACCTGGCCGGCGGCGAACCGCATGCGATCCGCGCCAACCAGGACGCGGTGGCACTGATGACCATCCTGCTGGGGCCGGTGCGTACCGGCGGGCCGACGAATGCGGCGCGCGGGCAGGGGAGCTGACGTTGTCGGGTCGGCCGGGCCACGAAAGGCACCCCGTGCCCACGCGGAACGTGGCGCGGGGTTAGCTTAACTTTAAACGCAGCCAACAGTGAGCAGGCTTTCGCGTGGGCACAGGGTGCCCACCCTACGCCAACTCATTGCGCGGGTCCCGCGCCAGCAATTGTTTCGCCATCTCGGCCGCATCGTAACCGTCAAACAGCACCGCCGCCACCGCATCCGTGATCGGCATCTCCACCCCCAGCCTGGCCGCCAGGTCGCGCACCGCTTTCGAACACGGCACGCCCTCGGCCACATGGCCCAGTTCCGCGACGATGGTGTCGAGTGGCTTGCCCTGCGCCAGCGCCAGGCCGACGCGGCGGTTGCGCGACAGGTCGCCGGTGCAGGTCAGGATCAGGTCGCCCATTCCCGTCAGTCCCATGAACGTGCCGGCACGTCCGCCAAGCGCCGTGCCGAGACGGGTGATCTCGGCGAGGCCGCGCGTGATCAGGGCCGCGCGCGCATTCAGGCCAAGGCCCAGCCCGTCGGCGGTGCCGGTGGCAATCGCCAGCACGTTCTTCACGGCGCCGCCCACTTCCACGCCGACCAGGTCGTCGCAGGCATAGACGCGCAGGCTGCCGCCGTGCACGGCGGCGACGACGAGGTCGCGCAATTCGGCTGAATCCGAAGCGACCGTCAGCGCGCACGGCAAGCCGCGCGCCACTTCCTGCGCGAAGGACGGTCCCGAGAGCGCAGCGCCCGGCACGCCGTCGCCCAGCACTTCGCGCACCACCTGGTGCGGCAAGAGGCCGCTGCCATATTCAAAACCTTTACATAGCCAGACCACGTTCGGAATGGCGCGGCCCTTCAATTGCTCGAGCAAGGGGCGCAGTCCGGCCACCGGGCAGGCCGCGATCAGCAGCGAACCCGCCTCTTCACCCTCGACATGCGCCAGCGCCGCATCGAGGTCGGCCGTGACGCGCAGGGAATCGGGCAAGGGCTGCCCCGGCAGGTAGGTGGTGTTTTCGCGCGCCGCTTCGGTGGCGGCCATTTGCCCGGGATTACGGCCCCACAGCAGCACATCGTTGCGCCCGGCCACGGCGATGGCGACGGCGGTGCCCCAGGCACCCGCGCCCAGGACGGTGATCTTGTTCATGGTTGTCAGTTCTTGCATGGTGTCGATTCAGATGCGGCAGGGGCGCATGCCAGCACCGGCACGGCAGCAAATAAGCGGAATAAGCGGAGCGGGGTCATGGCGAGCTTTCCGGATTCGGTAAAACCAGGCGCCAGGAGGGAAAGGACGACGGACGGAAAGAAGGCCACCTGCGCCCGGCTCGGAGCGCGGCGCAGATGACGGGCAACATGGTTGCTGTACTGGCTTAGTTTGCCGGTGCTGCGGCAGCGGCTTCAGCCATTGCCTGGCGGCGCTGCTGGTAGAACACTTCGAAGTTGATTTCGGCGAGGTGGACTGGCGGGAAGCCGGCACGGGTGATGACGTCGGCGATGTTGCCGCGCAGATAAGGGTAGACGATATTCGGGCAGCCGATTCCCAGCAGGGGATCCATCTGGTCCGCAGGACTGTTGCGCGCTTCGAAGATACCGGCTTGCTTGCCTTCAACCAGGAAAGCGACTTTGTCCTTGACCTTGGCGGTCACGGTGATCGTCACGGTCGACTCGTAGATGCCGTCGGCAATTGCCTCGGCGCCGACGTCAAGCGACACTTCGATGGTCGGGGCTTCCTGTTCGAGGAAGATCGACGGCGAGTTCGGCTGTTCCAGCGACATGTCTTTCAGGTACACACGCTGGATTTGGAATACGGGTTGCAGGTTTTCGTCAGACATGGAACGCTTTCGTTGAGGGAGAAGAAGAACGGCGGGACGCCGTTCCAAATGTGCTTGGGATCAAACGCGACGGCAATTGTATCAAAACCAACAGGCTTGGAATAGTTTTGCGCCGACCCGGCGCCGTTTCGGATCAAAGTCCGGATCAAACGCCATTTAACAAGGGATCGAGGCGTCCCGACTGATCGAGCGCATACAAATCGTCGAAACCGCCAACGTGGGTGGCGCCGACAAAGATCTGCGGCACCGTGCGGCGGCCGGTTTTTTGCATCATGACGGCGCGCTGCTCGGGATCGAGGTCGACCCGGATGCGTTCGATGTCGGTGACGCCTTTCGCTTCCAGCAACCGTTCGGCGCGTACGCAGTAAGGGCAACTTGCGGTGTGGTACAGGACGACATGGGCGTTGGTTGTCATGGGGAACTCCTCTGGTTTTACTTTACGATTACTATACGATTACTTTGCCACTGGCAAGCCAGCGGCTTGCCACGCGGTCAGCCCGCCATCAAGGCTGACGACGTCGTTGAATCCGGCCGCGGCAAGTTGCCGGACCGCCTTGTCGGCGCGGGCGCCGCTCTGGCACACCACCACCACGGCGCGCGCTTTCGATTTCTCGAGCTCGCTGATCCGTGCCG
>JAQGLR010000002.1 GCA_028292765.1 Massilia sp.
GGCGTCGGCGTCGATCAGGTTGCGCTCGTGTGCTTCGTGCAGCACTTCAAGCAGCTCGGTGCGATTTTCTGGCTCAGGGGAGATGAGTGCGGTCAACCTTTCGAAGAGGGACCGGTGGGGCTTGGCGTCCTGGCGGACGTCACTGGGATACTCGGGCATAGTTGGCGTGAAGCCGTTGTTACGATAGGCATAGGATACACCAAAAGCGCCGGGGCTGATTTGGTTTGGGCCGTGCACATGGGGTTGCCGGCAGAGCGGGGGCGCTTGCCTTATCATTGCATAATTGGCCAAAAAGCAAAGGAAGTCCATGCCCGCCCTCACCATCAACGGCAATACCACCACGCTCGACGTACCCGACGACATGCCCCTGCTGTGGGTGCTGCGCGATGTCGCCGGCCTCACCGGCACCAAATTCGGCTGCGGCCAGGCCCTGTGCGGGGCCTGCACCGTGCACCTCGACGGCCAGCCGGTGCGCTCCTGCGTCACCCCGGTCTCCAGCGCGATCGGCAAGAAAATCGTCACCATCGAAGCGATCGGCCAGGACCCGGTCGGCGCGAAAGTGCAGGATGCCTGGCGCCAGATCGATGTGGTGCAGTGCGGCTATTGCCAGTCGGGCCAGATCATGTCGGCCACCGCCTTGCTGCAGGCCACGCCCAAGCCGAGCGACGCGGACATCGACAACGCCATGGCCGGGAATATCTGCCGCTGCGGCACGTATGGACGCATCCGGAAGGCGATCAAGATCGCCGCCAGTAAATAAAGGGACGGCAGATGAGCAAAACGACAGAACTATCGCCCTCGCGCCGCCGTTTCATGCAGCTCGGCGCCACCTCCGGCGGCGCGCTGCTGTTCGGTTTTTCGCTGTTCGGCTGCAACAAGGAAGGCGACCGCAAGGAAGCGCCGCCGGAACAGGCCGTCGGCCAGGCCTCTACCCATCATTCCGGTACGCCGGCCGGGCTGGCGCGCGACGCCTTCATCCGGATCGACCGCATGGGTATCGTCACCCTCGTCATCCACAAGGTCGAGATGGGGCAGGGCACCTTCACCTCGATGCCGATGCTGCTGGCCGAGGAACTGGGCGCCGACCTGTCGAAAGTCAGGCTCGAGCAGGCGCCGGCAAATAACGAACTGTATGCCGACCCCTTGCTGGGCGGGCAGGTGACGGGCGGGTCGACTTCGGTGCGCGGCGCCTGGAAGCCGCTGCGCGAAGCGGGCGCCATGGTGCGCAGCGTGCTGGTCGCGGCCGCGGCGCAAAAATGGAATGTCGACGCCGACGAGCTGCAGGTGGTGGCCGGCACGGTGCGTCACGGCGAGTCCGGGCGCTCGGCGCATTTCGGCGAACTGGTCGATGCGGCCTCGAAAATGGACTTGCCGAAGAACGTCAAGCTGAAGGACCCGAAGCAGTTCGTGTTGATTGGCAAATCGATGCGCCGGCTCGATTCGGCGGCGAAGACCAACGGCGAAGCCCAGTTCGGCATCGACGCGCGCCTGCCGAACATGGGCATCGCCGCCGTGGCCGCCTCGCCCGTGACCGGCGGCAAGCTTGTCGGTGTGGACGAGGCCAGGGCCATGGCCGTGAAGGGCGTGCGCCAGGTGTTGCGCCTGGAGGGGGCGGTGGCGGTCGTGGCCGACCATTTCTGGGCCGCGAAGCAGGGCCTGCTTGCGGCCGCGCCGCGCTGGGACGACGGCGTCAACGCTAACGTGTCGCTGGCCGGCATCGTGGGCGACATGATGAAGGTGTCCGAGGGTAGGGGTGCGGTGGCGAAGAACGCCGGCGACGCTTTGAAAGCGCTGGAGGCGCAAGGCGGCCGCAAGGTCGAGGCACTCTATGAAATGCCCTTCCTTGCGCACGCGACGATGGAGCCGATGAATTGCACGGTTGACTTGCGTGCGGACGGCTGCGACCTGTGGGTCGGCACCCAGGTGCCGGCGCTGGCGCAGGGAGCCGCAGCGAAGGTGGCCGGGATCCCGGTCGAAAAGGTAAAAGTCCACAATTACTATATCGGCGGCGGCTTCGGGCGCCGGCTCGAGGTCGACTACGTGATCCAGGCGGTGGCATTCGCCAGGCTGGCGCAGGGACCGATCAAGTTCATCTGGACGCGCGAGGAAGATATTCAGCACGACATGTTCCGGCCGTATTACGTGGACCGCCTGGCGGCGCGGCTGGACGACCGGGGCCGGCCGGCCGCGTGGTTCCACCGCACCACCGGTTCCTCGATCATGGCCCGCTTCGCGCCGCCTGCCGTGAAGGATGGCGTCGATCCGGATGCGGTCGAGGGCGCGGCCGACCTGCAATACACGATTCCGAATATGCGCGTGGAATACGTGCGCCACGAACCGCCGGGCGTGCCGACGGCCTTCTGGCGCGGCGTGGGCCCGACGCACAATGTGTTTGTGGTGGAAAGCTTCATGGACGAACTGGCGCAGGCGGCGAAGCAGGATCCGGTCATGTTCCGGCGTGCCTTGTTGGACAAATCGCCGCGCACCCTGGCGGTGCTGAACCTGGCGGCGCAAAAGGCGGGCTGGGGCAAGCCCTTGGCGCCGGTCGCGGGGCGCCGGGTCGGGCGCGGCGTGTCGACCCAGTTTGCGTTCGGCAGCTATATGGCGCAGGTGGCGGAAGTGTCGGTCGGGCCGGATGGCGACGTGCGCCTGCACCGCGTCGTGTGCGCGGTCGATTGCGGCCAGGCGGTCAATCCGGACGGGATCGTCGCCCAGATCGAAGGCGGCATTATTTTCGGCGCCACGGCGGCCTTGTGGAACGAGATCACGATCGACCGGGGACGGGTGCAGCAGACCAACTTCGGCGACTATCGCATGATGCGCATCAACGAAGCGCCGGTCGTCGAGGTCCACATCGTGAATAGCACGGACGAGCCGGGCGGGATCGGCGAGCCGGGCACGTCGGGCATTGCGCCGGCGCTGACGAATGCCGTGTTCGCGGCGACGGGGAAGCGGATTCGGAAGCTGCCGATCGGGGAACAGCTGGGGCGGGGGTGATCGTTGTCGCTCGTCGTGTGGGCCGCGTCGAAACTCCGTGCCGCGCGAACTTTCCCGCAGGTTTCGTAGGGTGGGCGCCCCGCGCCCACGCGGTACGGACGTCTCGCCTGGACACGTACGGGTGAACATCGCTCGCAAACGCGTGCCATGCTGTTTGCGCCACGAGGCGCTGCACGACTGCCAACGATTACTGGAAGCGCACGTACCGCGTGGGCACGGAGTGCCCAGCCTACTTATTAACTACCGCTCTCCTCATACGGATCCGGATACCCGAGCACTTCCATGATGTCGCGCTCGAACTGTTCCATCTCCTCGGCTTCCTCGTCGTGCTCGTGGTCGTAGCCCTGCGCGTGCAGCACGCCGTGCACGATCAGGTGCGCCGCGTGTTCCTCGACCGTCTTCTTCTGCTCATCGGCTTCGCGCTGCAGTACGTCCGTGCACAGGATGATGTCGGCCTGGGTCGGCTCGTCCTCGCCCAGTTCCTCGCCCTCGTTATAGGCAAAGGTCAGCACGTTGGTCGCGTAATCCTTGCCGCGGTAGTCGCGGTTGAGCGTTTGCCCCTCCGCGCTGTCGACAAAGCGCACCGTCAGTTCGGCCGGCCCGAGCAGGGTGGCGCGCACCCAGCGCTGCACCAGTTCGGGGGTGATGGTCGATTCGAGGCGGGCGTCCGGGTACTGGACGTCCAGGTCAAGCTCATGGTTTTTTACGGACATTTCGAGTGGTGGCAGGTTTTGTCAGTGCGCCCATTTCCTGGACGGCGCTGGCTTTTTCATATGCGTCGACGATGCGGCCCACCAAAGGATGACGCACCACGTCGGCGCTCGAGAATTGCGTAAAGGCGATGCCGCGCACGTCTTTCAGCACGTGCATGGCGTCGACCAGGCCCGAGCGCTGGGTCTTGTGCAAATCGACCTGGGTGACGTCGCCGGTGACGACGGCCTTGCTGCCGAAGCCGATCCGCGTGAGGAACATCTTCATCTGTTCGACGGTCGTGTTCTGCGCCTCGTCGAGGATGACAAAGGCGTGGTTCAGCGTGCGGCCGCGCATGTAGGCAAGCGGGGCGATCTCGATCACCTGCTTCTCGAACAGCTTTTGCGTGCGGTCAAAACCGAGCAGGTCGTACAAGGCGTCGTACAAGGGGCGCAGGTAGGGATCGACCTTCTGGCTCATGTCGCCCGGCAGGAAGCCGAGGCGCTCGCCGGCTTCCACCGCCGGGCGCGTCAGGATGATGCGCTTGACGGCATCGCGCTCGAGCGCATCGACCGCGCAGGCAACGGCGAGATAGGTCTTGCCGGTACCGGCCGGGCCGATGCCGAAGCTGATGTCGTGTTCGAGCACGGCGCGCAGGTACTGGATCTGGTGCGGCGTGCGGCCGCGCAGGTCGCTGCGGCGCGTTTTCAGCATCGGGCTGGTCAGTTCGGACTCGTCGCCGCCCGCTTCGGCGTGGGCGTCGGCGTCAACGGCGGCCGGGCCCGTGGCTTGCGCGCCACCCACGGGTACGCCGTCGATGGTCGGTTTCAGGCCGGCGCGCTGTTCGACCAGCGCCAGCTGCACTTCCTCGATCGGGACGACCTTGTTGGCGACGGCATAAAAGCGTTCGAGCAGTTCGACCGCGCGCTCGGCATTCGCGCCGTTGACGATGAATTTCTCGCCGCGACGAAACACGGTGACGTCGAGCGCCGCCGAAATCTGGCGCAGGTTCTCGTCGAGCGGACCGCACAGGTGGGCGAGCCGCGTGTTGTCCATCGGCTCGGGAATGAAGTAGGACGGTTGGGATGGGTTCTGTGTTTTCAACTGGCTAGGGCAATCGTATCGAGATTGGCGACGAGTTCGCCGCGCAGTGAATAATCCAGGCTCTCGGTGACGCGCACGTCGACCAGTTGGCCGATGAGCGTGTCGCCCGGCGTGCCCGGCGCGAAAATGAGCACCCGGTTGTTTTCGGTGCGGCCTTGCAGTTCGGATGGATCCTTCTTGGACGGGCCCTCGACCAGGACGCGCTGGACCGTGCCGACCATGGCCGCGCTGTACTTGCGCGTGTTGGCGTCGATCAGCGCCTGCAGGCGCTGCAGGCGCGCCAGCTTGACCTCGTGCGGGGTGTCGTCTTCCAGGTTGGCGGCCGGCGTACCGGGACGCTTGCTGAAGATAAAACTGAAACTGTTGTCGAAACCGACGTCCTGCACCAGCTTCATCATGGCTTCGAAATCGGCCTCGGTTTCGCCGGGGAAGCCGACGATGAAGTCCGACGAGATCGCAATGTCCGGGCGCACGGCGCGGATGCGGCGGATGATCGACTTGTATTCGATGCCGGTGTAGCCGCGCTTCATGGCGCCGAGGATCCGGTCGGATCCATGCTGCACGGGTAAATACAAGTGGTTCACCAGTTGCGGGATCTTCGCGTAGGCATCGATCAGGCGCTGGGTGAATTCTTTCGGATGGCTGGTGACGAAGCGCAGGCGCTCGATGCCGGGGATGGCGGCCACGTATTCGAGCAGCAGGGCGAAGTCGGCGACATCGCCGTCGGCCCCGTGGCTCGACTCCATGACACCCCG
>JAQGLR010000005.1 GCA_028292765.1 Massilia sp.
CGCAGCCGAACCAGGCGCCGGCCCCGGGCCTGCCGTCGTCGGCGCTGCCGGCCACGCCATCGCTGACCACGCCCGCCCCCGCGCCGGCCGCGGCCGGCGTCATGGCGACGCCGATCCCGGCGCCCCAGAGCGTTCCAGCGAACCAGAACCGGGGCCAGTAATCGTGCAGCGCCAGGGCCGCGGTTTCACGCTGATCGAATTGCTGGTGACGCTGGCCATCCTGGCGCTGCTCGGCACCCTGGTGGCGCCGGTGGCGCAGGTGACGGCCCAGCGCAAGCAGGAGCAGGAGCTGCGCCGTTCGCTGCGAGAAATACGTGCGGGGATCGACGCCTATAAAAAAGCCTTCGACGAAGGGCGCGTCACGCGCGCGGTCGGGGCGAGCGGCTACCCGCCGAAGCTCGAACTCCTGGTCGACGGCGTACCGGACCTGCGCAGCCCGAAACGCGCCAGGATCTTTTTCCTGCGGCGCCTGCCGCGCGACCCGTTCAACCCCGATCCGGACTTGGCTGACGCCGAGACCTGGGGCAAGCGCAGCTATGCCAGCGAAGCGGCCGAGCCGCGCGAAGGCGACGATGTCTACGACGTGTATTCCACGTCCACCCGGCCCGGCCTGAACGGCGTGCCCTACAACCGGTGGTGAAGATGAAGTTTCCGTTCGGCCGCCTGCGCGGCTTTACCCTGATCGAACTGCTGGTGGTACTCGGCATTATCGCCTTGCTGCTGACCCTGGCGGTGCCGCGTTTCTTCCCCAGCATCGACAAGTCGCGCGAAACGATCCTGGCCGAAAACCTGCGCAATACGCGCGAGATCATCGGCCAGTACTACAGCGATACGGGACGCTATCCGGACTCGCTCGAGCAGCTGGTCGAGAAAAAATACCTGCGCAGCCTGCCCGTCGACCCGATCACCGAAAGCACCACGACCTGGACCGTGGTGGCGCCGGAGGATGGCGCGCTGGGCGGCGTCTACGACCTGCACAGTGGGGCGCCGGGCAATGACCGCAGCGGCAAGCCCTACGCCGACTGGTGAACGTGAAAAAAACGTGAAAACGCGCGCGCCCCAGGCCCAGGCCGGCTTTACCTACATCGGCCTGATCGTGTTCGTGACCATCATCGGCCTGGTCGGCGCGGCCACGTTGAAGGTGGGGGCCTTGCTGCAGCGCGCCGAGGCGGAAAACGAATTGCTGGCCATCGGCGCCGAGTTCAGTGCGGCGCTCGCCAGCTATGCGCAAGCCACGCCGCCGGGCCAGCCGGCGCAGCCGGCTTCGCTCGAGGCCCTGCTGCGCGACCCGCGCTTTCCGGTGCCGCGCCGCCACCTGCGCCGCATTTTCGTCGATCCGATCACCGGCCGGGCCGAGTGGGGGCTGGTGCAGGCGGCCGAAGGCGGGCCGATCCTGGGGGTGTACAGCCTGTCGCAGGCGCGGCCGCTGAAGATCGCCAATTTCGATGCGCGCTTCGTCAACTTCGAACACAAACAGCATTTGTCGGACTGGAAGTTCACGGCCAACGCGCAGGGGCCGTCCACGAATGCCGCCGCGCCGGGGCAGGGCGCCACGCCTGAGGTGACGATGTTCCCGCCGCCGCTTGAGCCGGCCGCCCCGGCCGCCGCCCCGGTCGAGCAGCAGGGCGTGCTGCGCGAACTGGTGCCGCCGCCCAGGCCGGAACCGGCCGAGGGGGCAGAAACAGAAGAAGCAGAAAAAGAGGAAGAAGCGGAAAAGGAAACGCCGCCAGGCACGATCGAGCCGCCACCGGCCTCGATCCAGCCCGGCGTCTAGCCGCCTTGCCTTATTTGGCGCGGCGCTTGAAGTCGCGCGGCCGGAAGCCCAGCGCCATGAGCACGCCGAAATAGCTGATGCCGCTGGCTGCGATGATGGCCAGCAGGGCGCCGGCACGCATGAACGGCTGGGCGCGCATGGCGATCCAGTCGAACTGGGCCTGGCCGAACCAGGCCACCGCCCCCATCACCGCCACCGCCACGATGAGCTTGAAGTAGAAGACGCCCCATCCCGGCTGCGGCACGTAGATGTCGCGCTTGCGCAGGCCGGCGTACAGCAGGGCCGCGTTGATGCAGGCGCCGACGCCGATCGACAGCGCCAGGCCGGCGACGCCGAACAGGGGCACGAAGACCAGGTTCATCAGCTGCGTTACCACCAGCACCCCGATCGCGATGCGCACCGGCGTGCGCACTTCCTGGCGCGCAAAGAAGGCCGGCGCCAGCGTCTTGACCAGGATGAAGCCCAGCAGGCCCGCGCTGTAGGCCATCAGCGGCATGGATGAATTGGCCACGTCTTCGCTGTCGAAGGCGCCGTAGTGGAACAGGGTGGCGATCATCGGCTCGGCCAGGGCCGCCATGCCGACCGCCGCCGGGATCGCCAGCAGGAAGGTCAGGCGCAGGCCCCAGTCGAGCAGGGACGAGTATTCGCGGGTATCGCCTTCGGTGTTGGCTTTTGCCAGGCCCGGCAGCAGGATCGTGCCCAGCGCCACGCCGAGCAGGGCGGTCGGCAGTTCCATCAGCCGGTCCGCATATTGCAGCGCCGTGACGGCGCCCGCCGCCAGCCCGGCCGCGATGGTGGTATTGATCAGGAGGCTGATCTGGGCCGCCGCAACGGCGAACACGGCCGGCCCCATCTTGCCGAGCATGCGGCGCACGCCGCTGTCGCGCAGGCCGGCCAGCGGGTTGATCGACAGGCGCGGCAGCATGCCGATTTTCACCAGCGAGGGGATCTGGAGCGCCACCTGCAGCACGCCGCCGATGCATACGCCCACCGCCATCGCATAGATCGGCTGCTCGAAGTAGTCGGCCAGCACGAGGGCGGCGAAGATGAACGACAGGTTCAGCAGCACCGGGGTGATCGCCGGAATCTTGAACTGGCGCCAGGTGTTGAGCACCCCGCTGGCCAGCGCGACGAAGGCCATGCAGGCGATGTAGGGGAACATCATCCGGGTCATGACGAC
>JAQGLR010000028.1 GCA_028292765.1 Massilia sp.
GCCAGCTGTTTGTCCGCGTCCTGGCCCCAGCCGGTCGCGGCGACCAGCAGCATGCCGGCGCCGCCCGGCAGGGCGCGCGTGCGGCGCGCCAGTTCGTAGCCGTTCATGTCGGGCAGGCCGATGTCGAACAGCGCCACTTCGGGAGCGAATTCGCCGAGCGCCTCCAGCGCCGCCTCCCCGCTGTGCACCGCGAGCGCCGTGCAACCATACAGTTCCATGAACATGACCAGGGTGTTGGCGGCGTCGGCGTTGTCGTCGACGATCAGGATGCGCCGCGGGTGCACGGGCGCGGGGGCCCCAGGCGCGTCCGCTGGCGCGTCCGTTGGCGCGGCCGCGGCGCGCGCAGGTGCGAGCGCCAGCGGCAGGCGCACGGTAAAAGTACTGCCGCATCCTTCGCCGTCGCTGTGGGCGCTGATGCTGCCGCCGTGCAGCGCGAGGATGCCGCGCACCAGGGCCAGGCCGATGCCCAGGCCGCCTTTCGAGCGGTCGAGCGCCGGCTTGAGCTGGGAAAACATGCCGAAGACACTGTCGAGCGCGTGGGCGGGGATGCCGATGCCGTTGTCGCGCACCTCGATCAGCGCCTGCCCGTCCTCGTGCCAGCAGCGCAGCGCGATCGTGCCGCCGTCGGGCGTGTACTTCGCCGCGTTCGTCAGCAGGTTGACGACCACCTGGGTCAGGCGCGTGACGTCGGCGTCCACGACCACATCAGCGCCGGGCAGGGTGACGGTAAGCGTGTGCCTGGCCGCCGTCATCTGGGGTGTCGCGTCGTGCGCCGCGCTCTGCAGGATGCCGGCCAGCGCGACGGGGGCGCGGCGCAGCTCCATCCGGTCCTGGGTGATGCGCGAGATGTCCATCAGGTCGTCCACCAGGTGCGTCAGGTGGTGCAGCTGGCGGTCGAACACGGCCAGCAGCCGCGCCGGCGGCGGGCCGTCCGTGCGGGCGAGCTTGAGCACCTCGAGCGCGCTGCGCATGGGCGCCAGCGGGTTGCGCAGTTCATGCGACAAGGTTGCGAGGAACTCGTCCTTGCGGCGGTCGGCATCGGACAGCTCGGTGTTGAGCGCGCGCAGTTTCTGCTCGGCTTCGAGCTGGGCCGCCAGCGCGCGCTCGGCGCCCTTGCGCGCCGTGAGCAGTTCGCGTTCGTACGAGCGGCGGTCCTTGACCACGAACAGCGCCCACTCGTCGAGCACCGTGTCGCCATGGCGGCGCCGCGCGATGTTGGCGAGCATCGGTATGCGCTGCTGCTGGTGGTCGAACAACTCGACCTGCAGCTCGGCCACCGAACCCTGCATCTGCAGGATCGGCTCGCAATGGGTCTGGTGGAACAGGCGCGCGCCGACGGGCAGCCGGTCGTGGATCCGCATCCGGCCCACCAGCTCGCCCGGCGCGAAGCCGAGCCAGGCGCACAAGGTCGCGTTGGCGCGAAGGATCAGCCCGCTGCGGTCGGTGACGAGCAGGCCGCAGCCGGCCTGCTCGTACAGCACCTCAACCGCAGGCAGCGCCACGTCCGTTGTCATCGCAGGTGCGCGGCGAGGAAATCGTTGATCGCGAGCGTACTGGCGCTCGGCGCGCTCATGTGCGGGCAGTGGCCGATGTTCTCGATCACGTGCAGCGTGCTCTGCGGCAGGTGGCGGTGCAGGTAGTCGCCGACGGTGCGCGGCGCGATCAGGTCGTCGCTGCACTGCAGGATCAGTGCCGGGGTGGTCGAGCGCGGCACGTCCGCGCGATGGTCCGACAGGAAGGTCACCTTGGCGAAGTGGCGGGCGATGTCGGGATCGTTGCGGCAGAAACTGCTGGTGAGTTCCAGCGCCAGCTGCGGCTGGTCGGGCGCCCCCATGATCGCCGGCGCCAGGTTGCTCGACCAGCCGAGGTAATTCGAGTCCATCGTGTCGAGCAGCTCGTCGATGTCGCTGCGGGCAAAGCCGCCGATGTAGTCGCCGTCATTGATATAGCAGGGCGACGGTCCGATCATGATCTGGGCGGCAAAACGCTGCGGCGCCTGGATCGTGGCCAGCATGCCGATCATCGAGCTTACCGAATGCCCGACGAAGATCACCGGCCCCTCGGCGCAGGCATCGACAATCTCCAGCAGGTCGGCGGCGTGGCCGTCCAGCGTGCCGTACTTGTCGCGATCATAGGCGGACAGGTCGGAGCCGCCGCTGCCGATGAGGTCGTACTTGACGACGCGGAAGCGGTCTTCGAAGGCCGGCGCCATCAGGCGCCACATGGCCTGGTCGCAACCGAAGCCGTGCGCGAAGATCATCGTGGCGTGGCCGCGCCCGGAAACGGACACGTTATGGCGCGTATGTACAGGCATGCTGTTTTCCAGTGTAGAGAGAACGCACTGTTATAAAACGGGAAATTATAGCCCGCCCGACGGCGCGCACGTTTGAGCAGCGTGGCGCCGTGCGCAGCTTTTAGTCCCGATCGTCGCCGTCCCCACGCATCAGTTGCGGAATTACCTTCACCAGCAGGATGCGCGGGCCGTTGGTTTTCTTCACCACCACGTCGAACTTCGGGAACTCGATGCGCTGGCCCTGCTTCGGGATGTCGCCCAGCTTGGCCATCAGGAGGCCACCGACCGATTCGACGTCGTCCAGGCCCATTTCCTCGTTGTCGATATCGATGCCGAGCAGGCGCTCGAGGGAATAGATCGGCAGGCTGGCCTTGCCGATGTAGGTGCCGTCCGCCTGCGGCAGCCAGTCGTTCTCGTTCATGCGGAATTCGTCGCGGATCTCGCCGACCATCGCCCCCAGCAGGTTGTCGAGCGTAATGAAGCCGACCGGGCGCTTGCCCTTTTCGCCGATCAGCGCGAAGTGCGGCGCCCCGGTGCGAAAGCGCCGGAAGATGTCCTGCGCCGGGGTGCGCGCCGAAATCGTCTCGACCGGGCGCAGGTATTGCGTCAGGTCGGTGATGTCTTTCCCCGACTGCTGGGCGAGGAACAGGTCTTTCAGGTGGATCAAGCCGAGCACTTCCTCGCCTTCCTCGTCGAAATACGGGTAGCGCGAGAAGCGGTTGCGGCGCACGGTGTCGAGGTTTTCCTCGATCGACATGTCTTCGTGGAGCCCGATCACTTCGTTAATCGGGCGCATCAGGTCGGACACGGCCATTTCCGAAAATTCGAGCGACTGCGCCAGGATGTGGCGCTCGTCGTGGGTGAATTTGTCCTTGCCGGCGCCGGTATTCGTGCTCGTATTCGTGCGCAGGATGAGTTTCAGTTCGTCGGTCGAGTAATGGGTCTCGTGGCTGCCGGAGCCGGCCAGGCCCGCCACGCGCAGCACCGTGTTGGCGCTCTTATTCAGCACCCAGATTGCCGGGTACATGGCCCAGTAGAAACCATACAGCGGCAGCGCGCACCACAGTGCGACCACCTCGGGAATCCGGATCGCCAGCGATTTCGGCGCCAGTTCGCCTACGACGATGTGCAGGAAGGAAATGACGCTGAACGCCACGAAGAAGGACACGCCGTGGATCACCTGCGGCGAGGTCACGCCGAGGGCGGCAAACACCGGTTCCAGCAGGCTGGCAAACGCCGGCTCGCCGACCCAGCCCAGGCCGAGGGAGGCCAGGGTAATGCCGAGCTGGCAGGCCGAGAGGTATTCGTCGAGCTGGCCGTGGACCTTGGCCAGGATACGCCCGCGCAGTCCGCTGGTCTTGGCAATGGCCCGCACCCGGGTCTTGCGCAGGGTAACGATACTGAATTCCGCTGCGACGAAGAAGCCGTTCAGCGCGACCAGAAAGAGCGCCAGAGCGAGAAATAAGATATTTTCCATAGAAACGGTGAGTTGATAAAAGGTACAGCCGATAAGCATTGTACAACTCAACCAGAGTCGGGCATCCCCGGGAACCCGTCGCGGCAGGAGACCGCAAGCCGCGGAGATGCCTCTCAGTGCATCGAGGCCAGGATTGCCGCGACTGCCGGATGCTGGATCTTGCGCTCGTTCGAGATGGCATAAAACTGTTCGCGCACCTGGGGCACGCGCCCCACCAGCACCGCCTGCAGTTGTTCGTGCAGGTCGCTCGCCAGCGCCGCCGGCGCGAAGAACAGGCCGAGGCCGCGCCGGCCGAAGGTATTCAATAAAGCGTTGTCCTCGAACTCGCCGACGATATCCGGATGCACGCCCTGCAGTTCGAACCATTCGTCGATCCTGGTGCGCAAGGCATTATTCCTCGTTGGCAGCAGGAAAGGCGCGCCATTCAGTTTTTTCGGAAAATCCTCCCCATGGGCGGCCGCCAGGCCTGCGGTGCCGACCACGGTCATTTCGCTCTCGAACAGCAGGTGGCTGAACACGCGCAGGGTGCTGCCCGTGGACAGGGCGCGGTCGGTCAGCACCACGTCGAGCTTGTGCAGGGCGAGGTCGGCAAGCAGCGCATCGTGCTGGTCCTCGAAGCACACCAGGCGCACCGGCATGGCGAGCCGGGTCGTGGTCTCGAGCAGGCGGAAGGCGGTGAGTTTGGGCAGGGAGTCGGCGATGCCGACGGTGAGGCGGGTGCGCAGGTTGCCGGCGCCGTCGAGCGCTTCCTGCATCTGTTCGCCGAGGAGAAAAATCTGGTCGGCATATTTGTGCGCGACCTCGCCGGCCTCGGACAGGACCAGGCGCCGGCCCTGCTGGGTGAACAGGACCTTGCCGACGGACTGTTCAAGTAGCGTAATCTGGCTGCTCACGGTTTGCACGGCCAGGCCCAGCCGTTCGGCCGCGCGCGTGATGCTGCCCTCCTTGGCGACCACCCAGAAGTAATATAGATGCCGAAAATTCGTGCTGGCGTTTTTCATGTCTTCCGTTTTTCCGAAGTAATCGTCCGATTATCTTCGCTTTTTCAATAGTTCTGTTAGCTTTACACTGTCGCCTATCAATTTCACAATGAAGGGAAATCAACATGAAGCACTTTAGAGGATCATTCCTCGTCGCGATTGTCTGTCTCGGACTGGCGGCATGGTGGGGTTACGAGCATAACGGCCTGTCCGGCGCGATGACGGCGCTTGGCGTCGCCGCCATCCTGTCGATCATGGAAGTGTCGCTGTCGTTCGACAATGCCGTGGTGAACGCGTCGGTACTGAAGGGCTGGGACGAGTTCTGGCTGAAGCTGTTCCTTGGCCTGGGCATGATCATCGCCGTGTTCGGCATGCGCCTGGTCTTCCCGCTGGTGATCGTCGCAGTCGCGGCCGACCTGGGTGTGACCGAAGTCTGGGACCTGGCCATCAACGACCCGAAAGCCTTCTCCGGGCACCTGACGGCGCACCATGCGGAAGTGGCGGCCTTCGGCGGCATGTTCCTGCTGCTGGTCTTCCTGAACTTCCTGCTGGACGACGAGAAGGAAACGCACTGGCTGGGCAACTTCGAGAAGAAGCTTGGCGCACTGGGCCGCGTCTCCTCGATCTCGGTGATGGTGTCGCTGGCGGCCCTGCTGTTCGCGTCGACCTTCGTTGAGGACGCACAAAGGATGATCGTTCTGGTTGCCGGTATCTGGGGCATTTTGGTCTACGTCGGTGTGGACATGATCAGCGGCCTGCTCGAAAAGAGCGAGTCGGATTCGAACAGCGACGTCGGCGACATGGTCAAGCGCGGCGGTATCGGCGGCTTCCTGTACCTCGAAGTGCTCGATGCCTCGTTCAGCTTCGACGGCGTGATCGGCGCTTTCGCGATCACCAGCGACGTCGTGATCATCATGCTGGGCCTGGCCATTGGCGCGATGTTCGTGCGTTCGATGACGGTCTACCTGGTCAAGAAGGGCACGCTCGACGAGTTCGTGTACCTGGAGCACGGCGCGCACTACGCGATCGGTATCCTGGCCGTGATCATGCTGGTGAGTATGAAGTTCCACGTGCCCGAGCTGGTGACCGGCTTGACGGGTGTGGCGTTCATCGTTGCTTCGCTGTGGTCGTCGATCCAGTACAAGAAGAAGCATGCCGCGCTGGAAGGGCATGAGAAGCAGGTAGCATAAGCAGTTGACGAATAAGGCGGAGCGCCCAGGCGCTCTGCAAACGAACCGCACGGCGAGCGGCAGAACACCAGCTCGCTGCGCGTGGTTAAACCGGTGTTCAAAAAGTAGTGATCCACTTAGGAGATACACATCATGGCAATCAGTCTGCAAAAAGGCGGCAACGTCAACCTGTCGAAAGAAGCACCTGGCCTGACCAACCTGAAGGTCGGCCTCGGCTGGGATACCCGGGCCACCGACGGCGCGGCCTTCGACCTCGACGGCGCAGTGTTCCTGCTCAATGCGTCCGGCAAGGTCCGTTCGGACGCCGACTTCATCTTCTACAACAACCTGAAGTCGGCCGACGGCTCGGTCGTGCACTCGGGCGACAACACCACCGGCGCCGGCGAGGGCGATGACGAATACGTCAGCGTCGACCTGACCAAGGTCCCGGCCGACGTCGACAAGATCGTGCTGGCCGTGACCATCCACGACGCCGACACCCGCCGCCAGAACTTCGGCATGGTCGGCAAGGCCTTCATCCGCTGCATCAATGCCAATGGCGACGCGGAAATCGCCCGCTACGACCTGTCGGAAGACGGTTCGACCGAAGCGGCAATGGTCTTCGGCGAGGTGTATCGTAACGGCGCCGACTGGAAGTTCCGCGCCATTGGCCAGGGCTTCCAGGGCGGCCTGGGGCCACTCGCCAAGAACTACGGCGTCAACGTCTAACTAAACAGGTTCGCGGTCCCTGCAAGCGGGGACCGCCTTCAACTCAGGAAGCCAAGCAAAATGCCAACTTTTACCGTGACCGGGGATGTCGACCCCTTCCTGCATGTGTCGATGCGGCAGGGCGAGACCATCTATTGCGAATCCGACGCGATGGTGATGATGGAATCGACCCTCGACCTGAAAGGCAAGATGCGGGGTGGGCTCGGCAGCGCGCTGATGCGCACTTTCGCCAATGGCGAGTCGTTCTTCCAGCAGCACATCGAAGCGGCGCGCGGCAACGGCGACTGCCTGCTGTCGCCGACGCTGCCGGGTGCGATGCAGATCGTCGACGTCGGCCCGAACAACTACATCATCAGCGACGGCGCGTTCGTCGCCGCCTCGTCCGGCGTCGAGCTGAAGGTGCGCACCCAGAACATTGGCAATGCGCTCTTCGCCAACAGCGGCGGCTTCTTCGTCACCGAGACCGGTGGCCAGGGGCAGGTGGCGGTGTCGGGCTTCGGGTCGATGTCGGTGCTCGATGTCGAGCCGGGCAAGGATGCGATCATCGACAACTCGCACGTCGTGTGCTGGGACAGCACGCTGCGCTACGAGATCTCGATCACGACCGGCACCAGCGGCGGCTTCCTGGGTAACCTGATCAACAGCCAAACCAGCGGCGAGGGCATGGTCCTGCGCTTTTCCGGCAAGGGCAAGGTCTACGTGTGTTCGCGTAACCGTGCCGCCTTCAAAGCCTGGATGCAAACGCCCGCCAAGTAAGTCCGCTAAATAAGGAGTAATGCAATGACAGTCAGTCTGCAAAAAGGCCAGAAAATCTCGCTCTCGAAAGAGGGCGGCGGTGCTTTGACCCGTGTAACGATGGGCCTCGGATGGGATGCCATCAAGTCCAAGGGTTTCCTTGGCTTCGGCGCCAAGACCGAAAGCGTCGACCTCGACGCCTCGGTCGTGATGTTCGACGAGTCGAACCGCCCGGTGGACACGGTCTGGTTCCGCCAGCTGAAAAGCAAGGACGGCAGCGTCGTCCACACGGGCGACAACCGCACCGGCGCCGGCGATGGCGACGACGAGCAGATCAACGTCGACCTCTCCGCCGTGCCGGCCAACGTGAAGTCGCTGGTGTTCACCGTGAACAGCTTCACCGGCCAGAACTTCTCGCAAGTGCAAAACGCCTACTGCCGCCTGCTCGACGCATCCGGCAACAAGGAAGTGGCGCGCTACGACCTGTCGGTGCAGGGCGCCCACACCGCCCAGGTGATGGCCAAGCTGTACCGCCACAACGGCGAGTGGAAGATGCATGCCATCGGCGAGAACGCCAGCGGCCGCACGTTCGACGACCTGATGCCGTCGATCACGCCGCACCTGTAATCGTTTAGTCAGCGTCATATGAAACCGGGGATACGTCTCCGGTTTTTTTTTGATCTCGCGCGCCAGGCGGATTACGCCAGCTTCTCCTTGAAGAACCCCACCGTGCGGCCCCAGGCCAACTTTGCCGCCGCCTCGTCGTAGCGAGGCGTCGTGTCGTTATGGAAGCCGTGTTCGGTGCCCTCGTACACGAAGTGCTGATAGTCCACCTTGTTCGCCTTGAGCGCCGCCTCGTACGCGGGCCAGCCAGCCAGGATGCGCGCATCCTTGCCCGCATCGTGGATCATTAGCGGCGCACGGATCCGGCGCATATCGTCGGCGCTCGGCTGGCTGCCATAGAAGGGTACGGCCGCGGCCAGATCGGGCAGGACCGTGGCCAGGTAGTTGGCGATGGCGCCGCCATAGCAGAACCCGATCACGCCGACCTTGCCCGTTGACTGCGCGAGCCGCTTGAGCGCGTACGTTGCGGAGAGGAAATCGGCGCGTGACTTGACCTGGTCCAGCTTCTGGAACAGCGCACGCGCCTTGTCTTCCTCACCCGGGTAGCCACCCAGTGGATGCAGCGCGTCCGGAGCGAAAGCGATGAAGCCCTCCAGCGCCAGCCGGCGCGTGACATCTTCGATATGGGGATTGAGGCCACGGTTTTCGTGGACCACCAGGATCGTTGCCAGCTTGCCTTTGGCATTCGCGGGCGCGGCCATATAACCTCGGATCGTACCGTAACCCAGCGGCGAAGGAAACTGTTCGTAACCTGTCTTCAGGCGGCTGTCGGATGGTGCGACCAGCGGCGCAGCGAACGAAGGCGACAGCTGGGCCAGCAAGCCCGCCGCTGTCAAGCCTCCGGCTGCATGACGCGAAGCGCGTGCCAGGAATTCGCGGCGCGACAGGCGCCCATGGACATAGCCGTCGAATAGTTGCAGTACCTCGGGATCGAAATCCTTTGCTGTCAATCGGGTCATGCCAGGGGCCTCTCGGAGTTCAATTGTTTCGCTAGCATACCCCTGATCGGATCTGTCGACATTTCATGTTGACATCATCCGGAAAGCAATCTACTGTATTAATTGACTAATACAGTAGACACCATGACTAGCCACTCCGCCCAGCTGTTCTCGATTACCACCGGCTCATCCGAGCCGATCTACCGCCAGCTCGTCGAGCAGGTACGGCGTCTGGTCGCGGCCGGCCAGATGGCGCCCGGCGACGCGCTGCCTTCGGTGCGCGAGGTCGCGCAGGCGCTCGCGCTGAACCCGATGACCGTCTCGAAAGCCTACGGCCTGCTCGAGATGGAAGGCGTGCTGGCGCGCCGCCGCGGCATGGGCATGCTGGTGGCCGAACGCGCCGGCGCCAGCCACAGCACCGCCGATCGCGCCGCGCTGCTGCGCCCGACCCTGGAGCGTGCCGCACTGGAGGCGCGCCAGCTCGAACTCGATCCCGACACCGTCGTTTCCCTCTTCATCCAAATCCTGAAGGAACAAGCATGAACACCCCGATCGTCGAGATCTCCTCGATCAGCAAGCATTTCGGTAGCCAGGCGGTATTGAACGGCCTCGACTGGCATGTACGGCCGGGCCAGGTGATTGGCCTGCTGGGCCGCAACGGCGCCGGCAAGTCGACCCTGCTCGAATGCCTGCTGGGCCTGCGCGAGACCAGCGCGGGCAGCGTGCGCATCTACGGCGAGGACGTGCGCCACCTGAGCGACGCCACGCGCGCCCGGATCGGCTACGTGCCGCAAAAGTCCGACCTGTTCGACTGGCTCACACCGCGCCAGATGCTCGACTACTTCAAGGCCCTGTACCCGCGCTGGAACGACGCCAAGGTGGACGCATTGCTGGCGCGCTGGGGCTTCGATGGGCTCATGCGGAACAAGCCGATCGGCAAACTGTCGGGCGGCGAGCAGCAGCGCCTGTCGATCATCCGCGCGCTCGGCCCCGATCCGGAACTGCTGATCCTCGACGAGCCTGTCTCCGCGCTCGACCCGGTCGGCCGGCGCGACTTCCTGCGCGAGCTGATCGACGGCGTGGTCGAACACGACACGACGGTGGTGTTCTCGACCCATATCCTGTCCGACCTGGAACGGGTGGCGCTCGACGTCGCTTTCCTGAAGGACGGCAGGATTACACTGCAGGGGCAGCTCGACGACTTGCTGGAAGGCGCGCGCCGCGTCGTCGGCCTGGGCGCCGTGCTCGACGGTGTGACGCTGGCGGGGGAGGTGCGCCGGCACCGCGGCCGCGACGGCACGGTCAGCGTGGTTACCCACGGTGGGGCAGGCCTTGGCGCGGTGGGCGCCCAGACCGGCGTGCGCGTCGAGCCGCTCAGCCTGGAAGACCTGTTCATCGAGGTGACGCAATGAGCCCGGCGCTGCGCGACTATGCGCTCCTGTATCGTATAGCGCTCGCGAAATTCCGTGCACGCAATTATGCGGTGCTGTGCTGCGTGGCGCTGTTGTTTGCGCTGTTCGTCGGGACGTTAGCGTGGGTGAAGACCTCCGACCCGTTCGCGGTTGCGGCAAGCTGCCTGCGCGCCGTGTTCGGCGTCATGACCTTCGCCGGGCTGGCGATGTTCGTACCGGTCGCGGTCAAGATGAATACCCCGGCAAATGCGGTGCTGGTACCGCGCCTGCGCCGCCGCCTGATGGGCTTGACAGTGCTGGTATGGCTGTCCGCGACCGCGGTGGGCACGCTGCTAGCCGCGGGCTCGATCATCCCTGTGCAAATCGCCTTCCTTGCCGTGGGGTTCTGGATCATCGGCTTCGGCCTCTTCTGTAGCGGCCATCAGGCCGGCTCGGGGTTCCTGTTCCTGCTCCCGATGGCGTACCTCTCGCGGGCCTTCCCTGGCGACTGGATAGCATGGTTCGGCAAGGCCCCGGTGGCGACGGTGGCAAGCGTGATGATGATGGCCCTGGGCGCATATACGGTCAAGACCATGTTTCCGCGCGGCGGCGACAGGCATTTCCGCCAGCGCGCGGCGCAGGTGCTGGCAACGAACCGGATGAGCGGCGAGGAACAGTTCAGGCAGCCGCACGTTTCCCGCCTCGGCCTCTGGGTCTACCGGGTCTTCCTGGCGCGCGACTGTGCCCGCCGTGATGCCGGCGCGCTGCTGATGCATGTGCTCGGCCCGGCTACCCATTGGACCCAGCGCTTCCTGCCGATGGCCGTGTTTGTCGCCACGGCGGCCGTCGTGATGGCCATCGCGCGCCAATTCGCCCCGGCGGGCATGCTGAAGTCGCTCGCCGTCGGCAGCTGGGTCGTTGCTTCGTCGGCGCTGTTCGTGCAGCTGTTCGACCATCACCGCCGCCTGATGCGCCTGTCGCTGACCGGTGGCGAGCAAAACCTGGTAAGGCTGGCCCCGGCAATGCCCGGCGCCGCCGGCCGGTTCAATCGTCGACTTGCAGGGCGCCTGCTGCTGGCCGGCCTGGGCGAATGGGCGATCGTGTCGGCCGCCGTCCTCTCGCTGCTGGCGCTGATCGGTGTGCCGGCGCCGATCATCGCGGTCTCGGCCTGCTTCTGCTTCCTGACCCTGCCGCTGGCCGCGTCAAGCCTGCGCAACCATGCCCGCCGCAGCGTGACAGGAGGCTGGTGGCCGTTCGTGTGGCTGCTTATCTCGCTGGGCGTGTGCTTCCTGGCCGGCGCGCTCGTGCATCGCATGCTGGGCACATCGACCTTGTGGGCGGCTGCGCTTGCGGCAGTAGTGTGGACGGGCGTGGCCTGGCGCTGGCGCCGGCTGGCCGTCGCGCCGCACGCCTTCCCGGCCGGCCGCCTTGCTTGAGCGTTCAGTGGCCGCGGCGTTGCACGAGCGCGCTCCCCACCCCATGGCGCTTGCCTTCGCTGACCGCCGTCACCGTACCGTCCGGATTGAACACGATGGCGTTGGCGGCGCCGATTTCCTCGGGCGGGTCTTCCCACTTGTGGCCGAACGCCTCCAGAGCCCGTGCCTGCGGCGTGCCCGGGAAGCCCGGCTCGACCGAGGTGCTGGCGCCGTTGCGCTCGGACAGGCGCGGTGCATTCAGCGCCTGGTCCATCGGCATGCCGAAATCGATGTGGTTCACGATCGTCTGGAGCACCGTCGTGATGATCGTCGAGCCACCCGGGCTGCCGATGGTAAAGGCCGGTTTGCCGTCCTTGAACGCAATCGTCGGCGCCATGCTGCTGCGCGGGCGCTTGCCCGCTTCCGGCACGTTCGGGTGCGGGCCTGAAAAGTCGAAATCGGTCATCTCGTTGTTCAGCAGGAAGCCGTAGCCCGGCACCACGATGCCGCTGCCGCCCCAGGATTCGATGGTGAAGGTGTAGGAGACGACATTGCCATCCTTGTCGGAGACGGTGAAGTGGGTCGTATGAAGGCTTTCCTGGCCCAGCTTGCGCTGCGGAGCGCTGCGCTGCGGACGCAGCGGCACGCTCGCGTCCTGCTGGAACGCATACGGGTCGCCCGCCGTCACCTTGCCTGCGGCGCGCTTCGGGTCGATTGCGGCGCGGCGCTGCCTTGCATACTCTTTCGAGAGCAGCCCGGCGACCGGCGCATCGATATATTCCGGGTCGGCCAGGTAGGCGTTGCGGTCGGCAAAGGCGAGCCGGCTCGCCTCGAGGTACAGGTGTTCGGCCTGCGCGCGCGGCATCGCTTTCAGGTCGTAGCCTTCGAGGATGTTCAGCGCCTCGGCGACGGCGACGCCGGCGCTGCTCGGCAGGGGCATGCCGGCGATCTCGTAGCCGCGGTAGGTGCTGACGACCGGCTGGCGAATGCGGGCCTCGTAGTTGGCCAGGTCGGCCAGCGTCATCCTGCCGGGCCGTACGCTCGAGCCGCTTGCCGCGGGCGGCCGGTTGACGGCATCGACGATGGCGCGCGCCATCGGGCCTTCGTAGAACGCGCGCTGGCCGCGTGCGGCGATCTCGCGGTAGGCCTTCGCCATGTCGGGATTGCGCAGCAGCGTACCCGCTTCGAGCGCTTTGCCGTCGCGCAGGTAGAGCGCGCTGGTGGTGCCGAATTGCTGGAATTTTCTTTCGTTCTGCTGCGTCAACCGAGAGAACGTTTCACTCACCGTAAAGCCTTTATTCGCCACCTCGATCGCCGGCGCCAGCACCGTCTTGAACTTCAGCGTGCCATAGCGTTCGAGCGCTTCGTGCCAGCCGCGCACCGTGCCCGGCACGCCGACCGCGGCGCCGCTGGCGATCGCCTTTTCGTAATCGAGCTCCTTGCCGTTCTCGAGGAACACCGCAGGGGTAAACGAGGCCGGCGCCATTTCGCGGTGGTCGATCGTGACGACGCGCTTGTCCCTGGCGAGATAAATCACCATGAAACCGCCGCCGCCGATGCCGCAGCTGAACGGATCGGTCACGCCCAGCGTGGCGGCCGCCGCCACCGCCGCGTCGATCGCATTGCCGCCACGGTTCAATATGGCGAGCGCCGACTGCGAGGCCTGTTCGCTGATGGTGGCGACGGCGCCGCCCGTGCCGGTGGCAACCGGCGTTTTCGCCAGCGCCAGCGGCGTGTGCAGGATGATGGAGAGGGACAGCCCGCAGGCGATGGCGGTGGCGGATGTGGTCATGGGCGAGTGGAGGAGGGTGTTGGGGTGCGGGGTGAAGTTGCGGCGTCACGCGGCCGGATGACCAGCGTGACGGGGAGGGCGCCGGACGCGCCGTGCGCCGGCGGCGAGGCGATCATCGACTGGTCCAGCTCGACGCGTGCACCCGCAAGCAGGGCGGGCGCATGGCCGCCGCGGCCCCATGTCAGATCGAACGCTTCCGGCTCGCCGCCATCGCGGCGGATGCTGAAGCGGTAGAGGAGGGCGCCGGCCCAGATGCAGTGCACGTGCGGCGGGCAGCGGCTGTCGTCGACGCTGTCCCAGGTCAGGGTGAGGCCATGCCCTGGCATCACGCCCTGGTGCAGGGCCAGCGTGTAGGGGCCCGGCGCCGGTGGCCCGGGCGGCGCCGGCGGCGTGGCGCAGGCAACGAGGATGGCGCAAATGGCGGGCATGGCGAACAGGTGGCGCATCGGGATGCTCGAGAAGGTCGGTGCGCCGATCATAGCAAAAACGGCAAGGCCAGGCCGTCATACGGGTGTCATATGGGCGTCACGCAGGCGTCACGCAGGCGTCACATTCGCTGGCTAGACTGCGCTGGCCACTTAACCAACCCCGAGCCACGACAAAATGAAAACCAAGCACATGTTCAAAACGATGATTGCAGGCGCCGCTGCGGCGTTTGCGATGTCTTCCTCCTTCGCCGCCGACGTGACCGGCGCGGGCGCGACCTTCCCCTACCCGATCTACGCCAAGTGGGCCGAATCGTACAAGGCCGCCACCGGCAGCAGCATGAACTACCAGTCGGTCGGCTCGGGCGCCGGCATCAAGCAGATCAAGGCGAAGACCGTCGACTTCGGCGCTTCCGACATGCCCTTGAAAGCCGCTGAACTGGAAGAAGCGGGCTTGATGCAGTTCCCGGCCATCATGGGCGGCGTGGTTGCCGTGATCAACGTGGAAGGCGTGACCCCGGGCCAGCTGAAGCTGACCGGCCCGGTTTTGGCCGACATCTACCTCGGCAAGATCACCAGGTGGAACGATCAGCCGATCGCCGCGCTGAACCCGGGCGTGAAACTGCCGGACGCGAACATCACCGTCGTGCACCGCGCCGACAGCTCGGGCACCTCCTTCCTGTTCACCGACTACCTGTCGAAAACGAACCCGGCATTCAAGGAAAAAATCGGCGCCGGCACCTCGGTCAAGTGGGCGCTTGGGGTCGGCGGCAAGGGCAACGAAGGCGTCGCCGCCAATGTGCAGCGCATCAAGGGTTCGATCGGTTACGTCGAGTGGGCCTACGCCAGGAAGAACAAGCTGTCG
>JAQGLR010000047.1 GCA_028292765.1 Massilia sp.
ATCTGCTTGGCGAGCGCCGCCGAGATTTCCTCTTCCTCGACGCCGTTGTATTTCACGGCCGTGGTCATCACGATGCGCGCGATCGGCATGTTCAGGCCCATGGCGAGGGCGTCGGTGCCGACCACGATGTCGGCCTGGCCTTCACGGAAGCGCTCGGCCTGGGCGCGGCGCACTTCCGGCGACAGGTTGCCGTACACGGTGGCCACCGACAGGCCCTTCTCGGTGATCATGTCGCGCCACATCAGCACCTCGCGGCGCGAAAAGGCGATCACGGCGTCGCCGCGGCGCAGGTTCGATAGTTTCCTCACCGGCGAGGGCTCCATCGCCAGCGGCGCCATGCGCTTTAAAATGTGCACCTCGAGCGGCACCTCGAGCCGGTCGGCCAGCGCCTCGATCGCGCGCCGTGCTTCGGGTGCGCCGACCAGGTAGACGGTCGACGCCGGCGCGCCGCACACGGCCGCGGTCCAGGCGGCGCCACGGTCGCGGTCGGCCAGCATCTGGATCTCGTCGATCACGGCCACCTCGATCGGGGTCCTGGAGTCGAGCATTTCGACGGTGCTGGCGACGTGCGTGCTGCCCTCGGCAATACGGCGTTCCTCACCCGTGACCAGGCTCACCTTCAAGGGCTCGCCGTGCGGGCGCGCCGCCACCAGCCGTTCGTAGTTTTCCAGCGCCAGCAGGCGCAACGGGGCGAGGTAGGCGCCGCTCTTCGCCTTCGCCAGCGCTTCCATCGCGCGGTGCGTCTTGCCGGAATTGGTCGGCCCGAGCAGGGCAATGAACTTGCGCGGCATGCGGCTGGCCACCTCGAACGACTCCGGGTACTCGGCCAGGTTGATGCTTTCCTTGGTGCGCGCGGCGTGGCGCTCTTCCTGCTCGCGCTCGACGGCGTGCTCGACGCGCTGGCGGATGCGCTCGAACACGTAGTCGGCCGGCTCCGAGGTTTCCAGTTCGTCGAGCACGCCGAGGAAATCGCGCGGATCGAAGCCTGCGTCGTCGGCCAGCTCGGCGATCTCGCGGACAAAATCCTCGGCATCGAGCTGCAGTTCGGCCAGGGCCTTGTCGCCGGTACGCTCTTCGATCAGTTCGCGCCGGGTGCCCAGGTCCATCTTGCGCCACTTGCTGGGTTTGGCCAGCACGCCGCGCGCCGGCACCAGCGCATAGCGCACGCGCAGGCCTTCGTATTTGACTTCGCCGGAAAAGCGCAGGAATACGCGCCCTTCCATCTTGACCAGTTCGATGCCGCGCGCGGCCAGGTCCAGTTCGCGTTCGAGGAAGGCGTCGTCGTCGCCAGTGTCGGAGTCAGTCGAGTCGTAGCGTGGGTTGCTCATGGGTCGTCAGGATGATGTCTGGTTGCTATCACTATAGCGCGGATGGCGGGAACGTCCTGTTCCGCAGCCTAGGGTTTGCTTGCAACAGCCTTCCCGATTCGTCCCGAAGTGTGTCCCGGCATATACAACATTTCAACCGGCCTGGCTGCTGGCCGGGAACGGCCAGTCCGTCTGATCGGCGGCCTGATCAAGGCAACCGCGGGCCAGCGCCGCATCGGCGTGACCCTGCTCGGGCGACGTGCCGGGGCCGTTCAAAGGCTTCAGGGCTGACGTGCCCCGGGTGGCACAGGTCAGAAACGTCTCCCGGAGCGGGGGAAGTCCACACGTGCGAGAGTCGTATCCCCAGACTGGGCGCAGGCAGGATGCGCTTCTATCTTTTCCTGCGTTTGCAGGAACGCGTCCAGCGTTGGCTCATGAACGATCCGGCACATGCCGTTCGAACAATCAATATCCCATAACCCCATCGGCATCCAGTCACGTGGATGGTGCCAGTCACGCATCCCGAGATGGGATACAGGCACACGCCACGCAACGGCACCCCGGCATCGAGCATGGCTTCGACCTCGTCTCCCAATTGCCGGAGCCAGCGGGCGCGCTGATCGCCCCGGTGTGCGGTTTCCGAAATGACCACTTCGCCGCCGTATCGCTTCCACACGTCCATCACCAGGTCACGCAACGGTAAACGGCGCGGATCATCGTCGTCAAGCCAGGTACCGTCGGCTCCATGCTCCCACTGGCAGTTCCAGTAATAGTTGATGCCGACCACATCAAGATGTGCCCGGCTCCCTCCCAGTTCCGGATGACGACGACCGCAGAGCATATCCCATGACTCGAAGACGAATTCGCGATTAAAGTAGTGTGCTGCCACAATTGCTGCAGGGTCGTCACTGGGTGGCACGACCCGGCACATGGGGTCGGCATGCAGGAAACGTGCATCGGGTACTTCGGCCCGGATCGCGTCGATACCCCTGAGTGCTGCGCGCACCAGTGCCATTTTCAGCTCGTGGCAGTTTTCCCTCAGGTAGGTGCGAAGTGTCCTGCCTTGCCCGCCGCCCAAGCAAAATACGACGGTTCATTGACCGGCGTGAACCACAACGGTGGGTCCGAACGCGCGCGTAAAAAACGCGCGCAAGCCGCGCAATAGGCGGCAAACCGGTCGATGAAGCCATCCGACAGCAAGTCGACATCGGATGGGTAACCGTAATGGAATAAGTCCCATACGACATCGATATCGTTCTTGCACGCTGCCGTTACCACCGGCACCACCGACGAGAAGTCGAACCGCCCGCCACCGTGGTCGACCAGGGGCCAGCGGATGGCATCGCGTACTGCCCGGATGCCAAGGTCGCGAACACGGCGGTAATCATCGGCAGCGTGCAGATGATGGGCGGTATCGGCTATCAGGTCGATCCAGGCCCCTTCACGGTTGTATCCGGTGGCGCACTCAAAGCACCATGAAAAAAGCTCTTGAACATATTGTCCCTTCTCCCCACCCTGACACGTCGCTCTCAGGCAGCGCGTCCTGGGCACAGGGTTGAATCGCGTTCGACAGCAAGCCGTGGGCGGCCGCAGGATATCAAGCGTCACGTAAAGACGATGTCAGCTTGCCCGCAAGATCCCGAAGGAAGATGAAGACAAGTGGGCCGCAATACGGATCTCTTTCTACAGCCACAACGACCACGCTCCTTCCTCGCGCGCATACGTGCCGTCCCTCCATTACCGTCGTGACAGACAGCCCGGATCCATCCGGTGCCGGCGAGCACTTGATTACGCTGGCAATGGCCCTGCGAGACGAGGTTCGAATCAGTTTGATCTTTTCTGATTCCGAAAGTGGCACGGCGATGGCATGTCGGGGGCGTACTGCCGGACTGGACACATGCACAGTGCCGACGCGCAAAAACGCCACGCGGCCCTGGATGCCTTGCCCGCGCTGCTCGAAACGCATCCTGACGTAGAGCTGCTATGGGCAGGAAGCGGGCCGCTGGAGGAAGAGTTGAGCGAGAGGCCAGCAGCCTGGGCGTTAGAGCGCATATCTCGTTTCTGGGGCGACGCGAAAACGCACCGGACCTCATGGCCGCCTCCGACGCACTGTGCGTTCCTTCCTGCTTCGAGGGGCATCCGCTGGTCATTCTGGAAGCCCTGTCGGTCGGCCTCCCGGTGGTGGCGGCGCGCTCCCTGGGAATTACCGAGGCCGTGCGTCACGAAGAGACCGGGCTGCT
>JAQGLR010000072.1 GCA_028292765.1 Massilia sp.
TCCTTCACTTCCGAACCCGGGAAGGCCGAACCGATGGCCTTCTTGATCGCTTCGGCGGTCTGCTCGCCGATCAGCATGCCGTAGTTGCGGCGGATGTAGTTGACGATGGCTTCATCGAACTTGTCGCCGCCGACGCGCACCGAGCCCTTGTAGACCATGCCGCCCAGCGAGATGATGCCCACTTCGGTCGTGCCGCCGCCGATGTCGACCACCATCGAGCCGGTTGCTTCCGACACCGGCAAACCGGCGCCGAGGGCAGCCGCCATCGGTTCTTCGATCAGGAACACCTGCGACGCGCCGGCGCCCAGGGCCGATTCGCGGATCGCGCGGCGCTCGACCTGGGTCGAACCGCAGGGCACGCAGATGATGATGCGCGGCGACGGACGGAAGAACTTCGAGTCGTGCACCATGCGGATGAACTGCTTGAGCATCTCTTCGGTCACGGTGAAGTCGGCGATCACGCCGTCCTTCATCGGGCGGATCGCCTCGATGTTACCCGGCACCTTGCCCAGCATCTGCTTGGCCTTCTTGCCGACTGCCTGGATCGTTTTCTTGCCATTCGGGCCGCCCTGCTGGCGGATCGCCACGACCGACGGCTCGTCCAGCACGATGCCCTGGCCGCGCACATAAATCAGCGTATTGGCGGTACCCAGGTCGATGGCCAGGTCGTTCGAGAAATAGCTGCGTAAAGATCCAAACATGTGTGTCCTGATGCGCGTGGTCGCGCTTAAACTATTGATCGGGAGTCCTCGCCGCAGTGCCTGGTAGCGGAGGCTGCGGACTTTCATGCGCCAGGGGTCTCGCTCATTCGGCGCAGACCACGCATTAGCCCGCCATTCTACCTTATAATTTACCGATTAAACGCTAAGAACAGGGGGTTTTACCCCTCAGTTCCTGAAGCGAGATCGACGGGATTAACAAGGTTTTATCGACTGTAGCAAGGCGTTCAATAGCCACGCCGGACGATTCCGTTATCCGCCCAACCACATTTTGAACGCGGCCCGCGCCGCGCCTTTTGCCATGTCCCTGACTCTTTCAGACGTAAAACGGATCGCCAACCTGGCCCAGCTCGACCTGGACGACGCCCATGCCGACACCGCGCTGGGCGAGTTGAACGGCATTTTCGCCCTGGCCGAACAGATGCAGGCCGTCGACACCACCGGCGTCGCACCCTTGTCGCATCCGCTCGCCGCGATCCTGGCCCTGCCGCTGCGCCTGCGCGAAGACGTGGTGACCGAAGAAAACCGCCGCGACGACTACCAGGCGCCGGCGCCAAAAGCCCAGGACGGCCTGTACCTGGTGCCGAAAGTGATCGAGTAACTTGTAACCTCGCCTGCCTCCACGAAAACTACGCAAATGCATAACAAAACCATCAAAGAGCTGTCGGCGCTGCTGCACGCAAAGCAGGTATCGAGCACGGAACTCACCCGCCATTACCTGGACCGCATCGACGCGAGCGGCCACAACGCCTTCCTGCACGTGAACCCGGAGCTGTCGCTGGCCCAGGCCGCCGCCGCGGACGTCCGCATCGCCGAAGGCAGCGCGGGTCCCCTCACCGGCGTGCCGATCGCCCACAAGGATATCTTCGTCACCCGCGGCTGGCGCACGACTGCCGGCTCGAAGATGCTGGCCAACTACGTCAGCCCGTTCGACGCCACCGTGGTCGACCGCTTCGCGCAGGCGGGCATGGTCACGCTCGGCAAAGTGAACTGCGACGAATTCGCGATGGGCTCGGCCAACGAGAACTCGGCCTTCGGCCCGGTGAAAAATCCCTGGGACGCGCTGGCGGTGCCGGGCGGCTCCTCGGGCGGCTCGGCCGCCGCGATTGCCGCGCGCCTGGCGCCGGCCGCCACCGCCACCGACACCGGCGGCTCGATCCGCCAGCCGGCGGCGTTCTGCGGCGTGTCCGGCATCAAGCCGACCTATGGCCGCGTCTCGCGCTTCGGCATGATCGCCTTCGCCTCCTCGCTCGACCAGGGCGGCCCGATGGCCCGGACCGCCGAAGACTGCGCCCTGCTGCTCAATGAAATGGTCGGCCACGACGAGCGCGATTCGACCAGCCTGACCTTCGAACAGGGCAATCAGCCGGAAGACTTCACGCGCGACCTGGACAAGCCATTGACCGGCCTGCGCATCGGCGTGCCTGCCGAGTACTTCGGCGAAGGCCTGGCAAGCGACGTGGAAAGCGCCGTGCGCGCCGCGCTCGACCAATTCGTGACCCTGGGCGCTGTGTTGGTTGATATTTCGCTGCCGAAAACGGCCCTGTCGATCCCGACCTACTACATCATCGCCCCGGCCGAAGCCTCGTCGAACCTGTCGCGCTTCGACGGCGTGCGCTACGGCCACCGCGCCAGCGAGTACAAGGACCTGCAGGACATGTACAAGAAAACGCGCGCCGAAGGTTTTGGCCGCGAAGTCCAGCGCCGCATCCTGGTCGGCACCTATGTGCTGTGCCACGGCTACTACGACGCCTACTACGTGCAGGCGCAAAAGATCCGCCGCCTGATCGCCGACGACTTCCAGGCTGCATTCGCCGACAAGTGCGACGTGATCATGGGACCGGTCGCGCCGACGGTGGCGTGGGACGCAGGTTCAAAAACGAACGACCCGGTCGCCAATTATTTGGCCGACGTCTTCACGCTCTCGACCAGCCTGGCCGGCCTGCCCGGCATGGCTATCCCCTGCGGTTTCGGCCAGGGCGAGAAGAACGGCAAGCGCCCGGTCGGCCTGCAAATCATCGGCAACTATTTTGCGGAAGCCAGGCTGCTGAACATCGCCCACCAGTACCAGCAAGTCACCGACTGGCACCAGCGCGCGCCTGACGGCGTCTGAACGTCCACGCCCGCACAGAACACAAAGAGAGAACACCATGCAATGGGAAGTCGTCATCGGTCTTGAGAACCACGTCCAGCTCACGACCAATTCGAAAATCTTCAGCGGCAGCTCGATCCAGTTCGGCGCCG
>JAQGLR010000084.1 GCA_028292765.1 Massilia sp.
TTTATGGCGCGGCAGGTTGTGCCGGCTGGCCTGCTCGATACGGGCAAACAACTCTTCCTGGCGCGGATCGAGCTGCAGCTTTGGCGGGCGCTTCTTGCCCCAGGCATACCAGAACAGCTGGGCGCCGATGTGGTCGATGCTGGCGACGCCCGTCAGGTCCCATTCCAGTTGCGACTTGTTCTTCAGCCCGGCCAGCAGGCGGGTGATGCCCTTGAGCTGGCCTTTCTGGCTCAGCGCATGCACCTGCCAGACGCCGCTTGCCATGACAGATTGCGCCGCGCCGCCGGCGGAAGGTTGAATCGTCAATATTGGCGTATTTTCAATCTGCATTGTTGCAGTGTAAAAGGAATTGACCGACTCTGCCATCGCAGTCCCTAGCGTGCTCAGGCCGCGAGATGACGAAGTTGACGGGACGGAGCGGCGACACTGGCTGTGGCCGGTGCCTTCTCCCTGTCTTTTTCCTTCGTTCTGGCGGCGCCGTCCACGCCGCCGGCGTAATCGCTCGCGACCAGGGCCGCGGCCCGTTCGCGCCCCATGCCGGTCAGGACCAGCCATTCGACCACGAGTTTCGCCAGGCGCTCGAGGGCGATGCGGTGGGTGGCGTCCGTCTTCGTGTACATCCAGCTTGAGAACGCCATGAAGTTCTCGAACGGGCGCACGCCCAGCAGCTCGGGCACGGTGTTGGCGAAGCGCCCCGAATTGGCCACCAGGTCCCAGTAGCGGGCAAAGCGCACCAGGCGCTGCATGGTCGGGAAGCCGATCAGGTTCGTCGCCAGCACGGTGTAGGGCGGCGCCGGGTCGTAGACCATCCCGTACGGTTCAGTGTGGCGGATGATCGGCGTGCCGCGCAGGCGTTTCAGGATGCCGAACTGGATCTCGTGCGCGCCCAGGCCCACCAACTGGTCGAAGCCGCGCGCGAAACTGGCGATGTCCTCGCCGGGCAGGCCGGCGATCAGGTCCACGTGCAGGTGCGCCTGCGAGTGTTCGCACAGCCAGCGGATGTTGTCCATCGCCTTGTCGTTATTCTGCTTGCGGCTGACCAGCGCCTGCACCGCCGGATTGAAACTCTGGATGCCGATCTCGAACTGCAGCGCGCCCGGCGGGAACTGCGCGATCGTTTCCTTCAGCGGTTCCGGCAGGTGGTCGGGCACGAGTTCGAAGTGGGCATAGACCGGATCCTCCGGGTTCGCCGCCAGCTTATCGAGGAAGAACTGCATGATCCGCTGGCTGGTTTTCACGTTCAGGTTGAAGGTGCGGTCGACGAACTTGAACAGGCGCGCACCGCGTGCGTGCAGGCTTTCCAGCTGCGCCAGGAAGGCGTCCAGCGGGAACGGCCACGCGGTCTTGTCCAGCGAAGACAGGCAGAACTCGCATTTGAAGGGGCAGCCGCGCGAGGCTTCCACGTACAGGGTGCGGTGCGCGATGTCTTCATCGCTGTATAGGGAATAGGGCAGGGCGATTTCGGCCATGGGCGGCTGCACCCCGGCGTGCATTTTCATCAAGGGCTTGGGACCCTCGAGGATCTCGGCGCACAGCTTCGGGAAGGTGACGTCGCCCCAGCCGGTGACGACGTAATCGGCCAATTTGGCGATCGCCTGTTCGTTCGTCTCGTAAGACACTTCCGGGCCGCCCAGCACGACGATCACCTCGGGCGCGACGCGCTTGAGCATGGCCACAACCCTGGTCGTTTCCTCGACATTCCATATATAGACACCGAAGCCGACGATGCGCGGGCTGTGCAGCAGCAGGCGCTCGACGAGGTCGGCGGTTTTGGCGCCGATGACGAATTCCTGGATGCGGGTCTCGGGTGCCAGCGGCCCCATGTTCGCCAGCAGGTAGCGCAGCCCCAGCGAGGCGTGGGTGTAGCGGGCGTTGAGGGTGGACAGCAGGATGGTCATGGCGGAGTGGCAGGGTAGCGCAGCGGCAAAGGGGCCATTTTACGCGCTGGCGCTGCAATCGGTGCTGGCGCCCTGGGAACTTGCCTGTTAGAATACGAGCCGGAATTCAGGGATCTGTTGCCCAGTTGTGGAACAGCCTCCCAGCAAGTTATGCCTGATGACCATAGCAAGTCGGTCCCACCCCTTCCCATCCCGAACAGGACCGTGAAACGACTTTGCGCCGATGATAGTGCTGCAACCAGTGTGAAAGTAGGTTATCGTCAGGCTAGTTATAAAGAGAAAACCCCAGCCCGTGTGCTGGGGTTTTTTTTCGCCTGTAGCGCCTGTCCATGCGCAGTTGCTTTCCCAATTGCAATTGGCACAGAAACATGCATAGAATGCATGTTCAGCGATTACAGGAAAGCCATCATGTTCATGACTAACATCGAAACCGTCCCCGGCATGACCATCACGACCAGCCATGGCGTCGTCTCCGGCAGTACGGTGCGCGCCAAGCACGTCGGCCGCGACATCATGGCGGGCTTGAAGAACATCGTCGGCGGCGAACTGCGCGGCTATACCGAACTGCTGGAAGAGTCGCGCGAGCAGGCGATCGAGCGCATGAAGGCGCAGGCGCAGCAGATGGGCGCGAACGCCATCGTCAACGTGCGTTTCTCGACCTCGTCGGTCGCGGCCGGCGCCGCCGAGATCTATGTCTACGGCACCGCGGTGACCGTGCGTAGCTGAGATGGAAACTGTATTCCTGCTGCTGTTCTGGGGCGTGCCGATCGTCATCGGCTTTGTCTGTGGCCAGGTTGCCGAGAAGCGTCACTACCAGTCGATCCACGCGCGCGAAAAAGCCTGGCTGCACCTGCCCACGACGGCGGGGCGCTTCCCGGTCACGGCCGGGCAAATCACGCGGTGCGAGCTCGTCAGCGCCGGCACGGTGGTCGCGGTGGACTATTTCAAGCGCGCCGCGGCGGCCCTGCGCACGGTCGTCGGCGGTCCGGTCAAGTCGCACGAAAGCCTGCTCGACCGCGCCAAGCGCGAGGCGGTGCTGCGCCTGAAGGAAAGCTGCCGCGGTGCGCACGAAATCGTCAACCTGCGCCTGGAAACGGCGCCGCTGTCGACCACTTCCTCCGGCGGCATCGGCGCGGTCGAGGTCTTCGCCTACGGCACGGCACTGTACTTCGAGCACCCACCCACGACATGAAATACACGCCGTCGCTGCCCGGGCACAACGACAATGTCACGCAGGAGCACCCGCTCAGGGATTTCCTGCTGATCTTGAGTGCATTGGCGGCGCTGGCGCTGCTTGGGTTTTTCCTGCTGGGCCTGCTTATCGATGCCGTCGTCGACCGCATGGAGCCGGGTACCGAAGCGTCGCTGACGCGCATCATCGCCGCCGGCATGCCGGCCGAGCCGGTCAAGGCGGATGCCCGCCAGGCGCAGCTGCAAGGGCTGGTCGACAGCCTGCGCCCCTGCATCGGGCTGGCCGGACCGGCGCAGGTGCGCCTCGCCGCCTCGGCCACACCGAACGCGATGGTCGTGCCGGGCGGGACCATGTATGTGTTTTCCGGACTACTCCAGCACGTGAAGTCGGAAAATGGCCTGGCCTTCGTGCTGGCGCACGAACTGGCGCACCTGGCCCACCGCGACCACCTGCGTGCGCTGGGCCGGGGCATCGTGCTGTATGGCCTGGCCGCGCTCGTCACTGGCGACAATTCGGCGCTGGCCGGCGTGCTGGCGCCGGCGCAGCACCTGGGCGAGAGCAGCTATTCGCGCTCGCGCGAATCGGCGGCCGACGACCTGGCGCTGCGCGTGCTCCATTGCCGCTACGGCCATGCGGGCGGGGCGACCGAATTCTTCACCGCGCTGCGGGACAAGCACGGCAGCGACATCCCCGGTTCCCACTATTTCGCCTCGCACCCTGCGATGGACGCGCGCATCGATGCGCTGCATGCCGCCATGGCCAGGGCGGGCATGAAGACCGGGCCCGTGCGGCCCTGGTTGCCGCACCCCGTGCCGCGCGCGCTGCCGCAGGATAAAGCGGCCGGGCGCGCGGGATGGGTATCAAGATGGCACAACCCATCAACTCCGCTAGGTTAAAAAAGAAACAGTTGGCGATCAAACTGTAGGTCCGCGTCAATGCGGCGCAGCTTTATCGCGCCTCAAGGGTTCATTCGTTTTTCATCTCGCACGCGGCCTGGCCGCAGAAAGCGTTAACATGAAACGTCAGCCTGGCGCCCTACAGCGCCGCCTTTTCCCTTCACTTTCGCTGCAAGCTGGCATCGCCGCAACATGCCTGCTCGCCCTGGCCGGCTGCAGCGGCGATTCCGACGACCCGGGCACCGCGGCCACGCCACCCCCTCCGATCGCCACTGCGTCCCGGATCAATGTCGACGTCGCCCGCACCACCTACGGCGTGCCGCACGTGCGCGCCAACGATTTCCGCAGCCTGGGCTATGGGCTGGCCTACGCCTACGCCCAGGACAACCTGTGCATGTTCGCCGACACCGTGCTGACCGTGCGCGGCGAACGCTCGCAATTCTTTGGCGGCGAGGCCAAGGCGCCCTCGCGCACGGGTGACGATTACGGCGCGGCCAGCGGCTTCATGGACCTCAAGAACGAGGACAGCGACTTCTTCTTCAAGGGTTATCTCGACATCAACCAGCTGCGCGCCAACTATGCCGCCGGCGGCGCCGAGCCGCGCGAGCTGGTCGAAGGCTATGTCGAAGGCTACAACCGTTATGTGAACAACTTCGCCGGACAGTATCCGGCCGCCTGCAAGGACGCCAGGTGGGTGCGCACTATCACCGTCGACGACATGTACCTGATCATGGCCGAGAAAGCCCTGCACGCGTCGGGCCAGGTGTTCTCCAGGGACTTCGTGGCGGCCGGCCGCGCGGCCGGCGGCTCGGGCACCGTGGCCTCGCGCGGCGGCAAAGCGAAGTTCGACCCGGCATTCCTGCTGGCCCGGCTGGATAAATTCAACCGGCAAGGCATCGGCAGCAATGCGCTGGCGGTCGGCAAGGATTTGTCTGCCAACGGCCGTGGCCTGCTGCTGGGCAATCCGCACTACCCATGGACCTCCTCCGACCGCTTTTACCAGGCCCACCTGACCGTGCCGGGCCGCTATGATGCGATGGGCGTGATCATTGGCGGCATACCGGCGATCGTCATTGGTTTTAATCGCGACATCGCCTGGAGCCATACGGTCACCACCGCGGTCCACTTCACGACCTTCCGGCTGGCGCTCGATCCGGGCGACGCCAGCGGCACCACCTACCTGTATGACGGCAAGCCGGTCAAGATGAGCTCGAAAACGGTGGCGGTCGACGTCCTGCAGGCCGACGGCACGCTGGCCAG
>JAQGLR010000087.1 GCA_028292765.1 Massilia sp.
CCTTCACCAGGTCCATTTTGGAGACGTCCACTTCGATGCTCACGTGGAGGTCGGTCGCGCACTTGCGGATCGCGTTGCCGAGGTCTTCGAAGGCCATCTCCTTGTCGCTGGCGACATCGACCGCGACGATCAGCCGGCAGCGCCGCCGCACCAGTTCATAAATGCCGAGGTTCTCGAAATGCCCGCCGTCGGACAGGTACACGTAGTTGGCGTCGGCGTTGGTCATGCCGAACAATTCGGCGATCAGGCTGAACAGGCCAATGCCGGGCGACGAATGGGTCCAGGCCGACTTGCGCGGGTTGGGGCACCAGCGCCCCAGGCGCACGTTGAACATCGTCATCAGGAAGTTCAGCGGCGGGGAAGAGTGCGTGCCCATGTTCGGGCTGGCCGCCGCCCCCGACAGCGCCACCGCCATCCCGAGCCCGACCTTGCTGTCGTCGTCGCCCGTGCCCGAGCGCGACGCATAGTCGCGGGTCGGGCGGTAGATGCCGCGCTGGGCGTCGCGCAGGCCGCCACTGCTGCCTTGCGCCGGCATCAGCGGCATCTCGAAGCCGCAAAAGCGCGGCGTGAAGGCGAACGAGGCCGCCTTTCTCGTCTGCCAGGCCAGCTCCTCGCCGCTGACCAGGTTGAGCGAGGTGTTGATGATGTGGTAAGGGCGCTGGTTGGCGAAGTCGGCCAGTTGCGGGTCGTCGTTCGGGTCGAAGCCGGTGAACGGATGCGGTTTGCGGGTGGCGCTGCTGGCCCCGAAGTAGGCCCGCACCAGGCGGTTGCGGTACAGCATATAGAGCGAGAACTTGTTGATGTCGACGCGCCAGCCGAGCAGCAGCGCCGCGCCCAGGAAGCAGCAGAACGCGTTCCGGAGCGTCTGGCCATTGGTGGCCAGCGCGGCATTCGCGTGCGCGGCATACACGCAGGGCAGCGACACCGGCTGCGGGCAGCGCACGTTGGTGTCGGCGACGACCGCCTGCACCAGGCTCGATAACAGCGCGAAGATGCCGACCGTGAAAAAATAGGGCGCCAGGCGGGCGGCGATTTCGCGCTTGCCGCAGTTTTTATCGCGCGAGCCGGTGGCGCTGCCGCTGCCGGCCTTCAGGCCGATCCAGGTCATCACCAGCCAGCCGAGCGCGGTGCCGGCGTTGGCGATCGGATCGTAGGTCAGCCAGGCCCAGTGCAGCAGCGGTGCGCAGAAAAAGGCGACGCCGAACATGATCAGCCAGGCCAGCGAAAAGATCGACGACCAGGCACCCTGGCGGCTCCACCATTCGCGGCTGGCGTCGCTGTACAGGGAACCGATCAGGCCGATCATCAGCGTCATCGTCACCGAAAACAGCGTCATCATCAGCGGCATGCCGAAGGTGCCCAGCGCAATGGCGTTGTTCAGGATCGGGTGTTCCTTGGGATTGGGCAGCAGCGCAAGGCCAACTAATAACAGCAGCGTGCCGGCGGCCAGCGCGCCGATCGCGCACAGGAAGTGGCCGGCGCCTTCGATCAGTTCGCGGCGCGAGATGTCGGGAGCCGGCCGGTGCAGGCGCAGCCGCTGCTCCAGGGCCATGCCGGCGGCATAGGCGAGCAGCACGGCCACAGCCGACGGGCAAATCCACCAGGCGACCAGCTGCGCGACAGGGAGCGCCATGAAGTGCGCCAGCGCCCCGGGCGCGAATTCCAGCGCCGCCGCCAGCGACATGCCCGCCACGGCGGCGGCGCCGGCGCAGCAGATGACGTAGCCCGCGTTGCGGTAGGGACTGATGCGGTCGTGCGCGAGATACCAGCCGCTGGCCCAGACGATGAAGTACACCAGGCCCGGCGCCAGCAGCCAGGCCGCGCCCCAGCCGTCAAAGCGCGGCGGCAGCCCGACTTCCCAGATGGCCGGCACCGCGCCGCCGTGGCGCCACAGCCCGATGCTGACCAAAAAACCCGCCGCCAGCAGGGGCAGGTTGACGTAGCGCAGTACCGCGCCCTGCTGCAAGGGGAAGCGGCGTACCCCGCGCGAGTGTTCCGGTTTGCTGGAAATGCTCAGCGCAATAAAAAAAACGGCGACCAGGAACAGGATGGTGCCGGCCAGCCAGATGGCGTCCGACCATTGCGCCCAGGGCCCGCCAGGCTTGACGACGCGATGCACCGCCCAGACCGCGAAGCGCGGCAGGATCAGGAGCGCACACAGCCAGGCCACCAGCATCGCCAGGTTCAGGCAGGTGTTGCGCACATAGGTGCCGATCAGGGTCCAGGTGTCGGCGCTGAAGATGCCGCTTCTCGGCGACAGGTAGTTGCTGTACTGGCGCAGGAACTGGATTTCGACCGCCTCGGCGCTGACTGCCTGGCCGGCCACCCCGGGCGTCAGCAGCGCCTCGACCGCGCGCACGTCGCCGCGGCGCTCGCGGATGCATTTCGACAGCCAACCGCCGATGAAGCCGCCGCCGGAAACGGTGGACAGGTAATCGACATCGCGCAACAGCCGCGCTTCCGCCAGCGCCTGCAGCGCGCCGAGGTTGAAGGTGGCGCTGCGCACGCCGCCGCCGGACAGGGCCAATCCGGCCAGCTGCTCGCGGTGGGCGCGGGACAGCAGGGCGGCGCTGGCGGCCGGCCGGACGTCTGCCGCCGATGGGGCGCCGCCCGCGCGCGGACGCAGCAGGTCGAGTTCGTTCTGGAACACCTCGCCGAAGACGCTGCCGCTGTAATCGTTCAGGCGGCGCCAGGTTGTTGCGTCGAGCGGACCCGTGGCGGGCAAGTCTTGCGCCTTGCGAAACGCGGCAATCGCGCCGGCGAGTTCCTCGAGCCGGTGCGCGTGCGGCGCCACCGGGCAGCCCGCGCTCTCGAGTTTGCGGCGCACGTCGGCGACCTGCTCGGCAGTGAAAGCAGAGAAATCAAGGCCGGAACAATCGGTACTGGAAGAGTCGATGGTGGACATGCCGTTCTCCAACAGGAACACGGCAGCCGGGATGCCCGGGACCGTGCTGTCAAGTTCAGCACGAGTTCAGCACGACTAGGGCAGGCGTGATGCCCGTCAAATCAAATGACGGGCGGGACAGGACGATTATCCTGTTAAATGATCACGCTTTGTCGGATTTCGGACGCGCAGGTTTCGGCGAAGCCGTGCCTGGCGTACCACCGACGTCGCCACCGACAGGCGCGCGCGACGCGTTGCCTGCCGCATTATCCGACGCGGCACGCGATTCGTTGCGCGACGGGGGAGCCGCGGCAGCGCCCGCGGCACCCGAGGCGCCTGGGGAGGGCGCGCCATCCACTGGCATGGCGCTGGCTACCGCCTGGCGAAATTGATCCTGCAACAGGTTCCACCAGGCCACAGCGGGCGCCATCGTCGCGTCGAGCGCACCCTCGGCGCCAGGCTGGGCGGCGCCTGGAGAGGCTGCCTGCGCGGTGGCGGACGCTGCGGTCCCGGTGCCCGGCTGCGGGGTTCCGCCTGCCGTGAAGAAAGAGGCGAACGGCGGCAGCGAGGCGGTCTGGTCGCCGGCCTTGCCCATGGCCTGGGCCATGCTGTCGGTCATCGATTTCAGGGCGGCCAGGGTGCCGCGCTGCACTTCCAGCGCCTGGATCGAGGTGCGCAGCATCGTCAGGTTCAGGTTGAGCCAGGTTTCAACGGCTTTCAGGTCGGTGATGCGCTTGTCGAGGTCATCAGTGGACATCTGGGGTGCGCCGAGTCCGGGAATGCCGGCGCCGGGCACGCCCATGCCGCCCCACAGGTTCTTCACGAACTCGAGCGTATCCGTCATGCCGGGCACATTCTGCGAGGGAGGTTTGAGCATATTGGTCTCTCCATAAATTGGAGTTCTAGCGTATCAGATAAATAACACGCGTACAAAGGCGGCGCGCCGCTGCCGCGCAGCAAGCGGTCCCGTGGGCGGGTACACTAAGTACATGGGTCTTTTTTCCATCATTCGCCGACAGCGCCGCGCCGTGGTGCTGGGCACGCTGATCGTCCTGCTGCATGCCGCGCTGTTCTCCCTTATCGGAAGCGGCGTTGCACTGCCGCGCCTGCCTTCCGGGCTGCCCGCCACGAGTTTCGTGCAGGCGCAGCTGCTGTCCGACCCTGCGCCCGACCCCGCGCCCGATCTGGCGCCGCCCGAGCCAATCCCGCCGCCGAAGCCCTTGCCGCTTCCGAAGCTGCCGGAATTGGCGCCTGAGTTGACGCCCGAACCGGCGCCGGTGCTGGCCGAAGACGCCGTCGGTCCCGAGGTCGAACCGGGCAGCGGCGGCGCCGGCGAAAGCCCGCCTGCCGCCATCACGCCGTCCCCAGGCCTTGCGGCAAGCGCGGCCCCGGCCGAGCCCGCCCCGGCGGAGCCCGTGCCAGCCGTGCCGCCGCTGCCCGAAGCGCGCCGTTACAAGGTCAGCCTGCCGCCGCCAAGCGCGATGACGATGGACGTCGCCCGCGTCGATGCCGACGGCACGCGCTGGAGCGGCGAGGCGCAGCTGTCCTGGCAGCAAGCGAGCGACAGCTACCGGATCGAGTTCGAGGCCGGCATCCGCATCGTGTTCACCCGCGTCAACCTGGCGGTGCTGACCAGTGAAGGCAGGGTCGCCAGCACCGGTTTCGCGCCCGTGAAAATGACGGAAAAGCGTCGTGGCCGCGCCCTGACGGCGACCCACTTCGACTGGGAGAACAAGAAGATCAGTTTCTCCGCCTCGCAAAAGAACGTCGACCTGGCGGCGGGCGCGCAGGACAAGGCCAGCGTGCCGCTGCAACTGACGGCCATTGCCCGCGGCGATCCGGCGCAGCTGACCGGCGACATCGACATCCAGGTCGGCGAAGAGCGCGACGCCACCGTGTACCGCTTCGTCGTGGTGGGGCAGGAAGAAATCGACACGAAACTGGGCAGGCTGCAGACCGTGCACCTGTCGCGCCCGCCGAAAGAGGGCTCGTACCGCTCGCGCTTCGATATCTGGCTGGCGCCCGCGCGCGGCTGGTATCCGGTGCAGCTTCGGAATACCGAAGCAAACGGTGCAGTGACCACGCAAACCGTGAATAATATAGCCCTTACCGCGACAGGAAAATGATATGCGAAGCGATCTTCTGAAGAGCAGCGTCATGGCAAGCCTGCTGGTGCTGGGCGTGGCCGCCGGGGTTGCCGCACCCGCTGCCGCTCCAGCCAGGCGTGCGGCCGAATTGCCTCCCTCGGCCGACCTGGCCTATGGCCTGGCCGCCCAGCAGCGCGGCTTCGGCCTGAAGGGCGAGGCAATCATCAACTGGCGCGCCGGCGACGGCAAATACGATCTCAACGTCGAAGCGCGCGTGCCGCTGATCGGCAAGCTCACCGAATACCGCAGCCATGGCACGGTCGACAGCTTCGGGCTGACGCCAGGCGAATTCTACGAAAAGCGCTACCGCAAGGACGCCACCACGACCGTCTTCGACCGCCAGGCAAAAACGGTGACCCTCCCCGAAGGATCGGCGCCGGTCGCGCTCGGGGGCGGCGAACAGGACCGCGCCTCGGTGACCTGGCAACTGGCGTCCGTCGCGCGGGCGGCGGGCGAGGCCCGTTTCAAGCCGGGCAGCGAATGGCGTTTCGTGGTGGCCGGCCGGCGCGACGTCGAGCCGTGGACCTTCAAGGTGGTCAGGCGCGAAAAGATCCAGACCGGCATGGGCGAGCTCGACACCTTGCTCGTGACGCGCGAGCCGCGTGCGGGTGGCAGGAGCGAGGGCGTCGATATCTGGCTGGCGCCCGGCCAGGAATGGTATCCGGTCAAGCTGCGTTTCCGTGACGACGAGCGCGAGACGATCGAGCAGACGGTGACGCGCATCACGCGTAAATAAAGGTGCGGGCGGCGCCGGTGCAGGTTTATCAAGTTCGCATCGGACCACCAGCCGGAGTGTGTCATTCCCACCAAGCCGGCGTCCTGCCGGCTTGTTTCCCCTCCTAGTTGCCTAAGCTTAACTGTTATACTTGGCGCCCCCGCGAAACAGCCGGGCTGCCGCGTTGACTCTGCTGAGCGGCAGCAGTCCCCTTCGCGCTCGCAAACTGGTATCCCACATGATCGACATACAGGCAGGCGCGGCCCTCGCCGCGGAACCCCATGGCATGGCGCCCGACGAGCTGGATCCGCTCGCCGCGCATTTCCAGCACGGCGTCGCGCCGGACGAAATCGAGCAGGTCTTCCACCTCAAGCGCGCGCAGCCGATGCTGTCCGCGTTCACGGCGCTGTTCCACGGCGGCCAGGACGGCGTCCTGGTGCGCCTGCTGGTGCTGCGCGAACTGGCCGCCGACACCGCCAGTTCGGCCTTCTCGCGCGCCGACATCAACACGAAACTCGCCTACCTGATCCCGGAAAGCCTGGAAACGGTGCTGAACCGCCTGCGCACGCACGGCCTGCTGGCCTGGGACGCGCCGGGCGCCGTCTACCGCATCACGCCGCTGGCGCGCAACGTGCTGTCGGCCCTCGACGCCTTGCTGGCGCTCGGCAAGCCCGAGGAAGACGATGCCGAGATGGGCTACCTGCTGTCGCAGGTGGCCGGCGCCCAGGCGGTCGGCGGCGTCACCGTCGAGCAGCTCAGGCACCTGCTGGGGCGCCTGGTGGAGTTGACCGAGGAGTTCCGCGACGCGATCGCCTCGGGTTCCGAATTCAAGCTGCGCACCTCGCAGGCGAAGTGGCACATGGCTTGCGACTGGGTCGAAAAGGGGTCCGTGATCCTGCGTGCGATCACGTCGGACGAACGTGCCGACGCGGCCACGCACAAGGCGGCGCAGGCGATCGGCAGGGCGCAGAGCGCACTCTTGAACATGCAGGGCATGTTCTCGCGTGCCTTGAATCAAATTGAGCGCCAGCGCGTGCACCTGGGCCAGTCCGGCCTGTCCACGACGGATGTAAAACGCTGGCTGCTGGCGCATGACGACCTGGCCAGCCTGGCCGAGAACGCGATCGACCGCCCGGTGGTGCCGCTGTTCGGCACGCCGGCCGAGATGATCGACGTCGCCGAAACCGAATTGCTGACCGAGCGCACCATCGTCGCCGGCCCGAAGGGGCTGCCATCCGGCGAAAACGCGCCGCTCACCATCAACGACAACCCGGCGATGCAGGCGGAACTGAACGACTGGATCAACAAGCTGGCCGACTTCGCCAACCTCGGCAACTTCCCCGAGTTTTCCGAGACCGGACCCAGGAAGGTGCAGCTGCACGAGTCGCTGCTGCCGGCGGGCTTTGCGCTCGCCTCCTACCGCGCTTCGCTGCTGCCGCTGCTGGGCGACGCCGCCGAGGCGAGCCTGCAGGGCGCGACGGCCGAACTGGCGCGCTTGCCGATCCGCTTCGAGCCGACGGACGACATGGTCCAGCTCGACGACCCGGAAGTGGCCGCCATGTCGTATGCCACCCTCTCACTCAATCCTGCTTACGATCAAGAACCTGGGACCGGAACATGAATGACGATGCACAAATCCTGATCGCCCGCCTGCTGACGCACCAGACGCTGCGCCGCGACGACAAGATGGTCAAGCGCGCGCTGTCGGACGAGCAGTTCCGCATCGAAGTCGACAAGCGATTGCTGGAATGCGGCATGAAGTTGTTAGATAACGTGTATGCGGACCACGTGACGATCGCCCTGCACCGCAATGTCGAGCCGAAGATCTTCGGCGCGAAAGACATCTGGCAGAACAATAACTTTGGCCTGACGCGCGACGGCGTGGCCTTGCTGGTGGTGCTGTGGGCGCAGATCATCCTCCCCAAGCGCGAGCGCCAGGAAACCCACGTCACCGTGACGGACGACCAGAACGACCTGTTCGACAAGGACAGCCCGATCCCGCGCGCCGAAGACACCTCGATCGGCATCTCCTACACGGCGCTGCTGTCGGACTTCGGCGACAAGCTGGGCAAGAAGACGCGCATGGACATGAACCTCGGCGTGCTCTCCAAGCTCGGCTTCATCGAGCGCCGCGGCGACGTGATCCTGGAAGGCCCGCTGCTCGACCTGATGATGGACACCGACGTGCTCAAGGAACGCATCATCAATGGCGCCTTGTCCGACGTGTTCAAGCGCGCGCCGCTGGCCGCCGCGCCGCGCCGCAGCGTGGCCGATGCCGCGAACGACGCCGAAGCCCTCGAGTCCAACGACACCCCGAACTGAGACAACATGTTCCACATTAAATCACTCGAACTGGTCCACTGGGATTACTGGCAGCGGATCAAGAACATCCCGCTCGACGCCAAGATCATCACGATCGCCGGCCAGAACGGCTCCGGCAAGACGACCCTGCTCGACGCGCTGCGCACGCTGTTCGGCCTGGATTGCTCGATGGGCCGCACCTATAAACACTACGCGCGCCACTCGGGCCAGCAAAGCGCCTGGATCCGCGCCGTGGTCGACAACAAGCCGGTCGGGCGCCAGCTGTCGAACCGTCCGTTCCGCCACTCGGGCTTCTTCAGCGACGACGAAGTCACGCTGTTTTGCCAGGTACAGAAGAACGGCGGCGACTGGAAGCGCCAGTACCTGATGCGCCCGGGGAATGTCGACATCGAGGAAGTGACGGAAGCTTCGGACTGGATGGGCGTCGAGAACTACCGGAAACGCCTGGCCTCGGCAGGGCTGTCGCCGGCGATGTCGAAGGTGCTGGCGCTCGAGCAGGGCGAAACCGACAAGCTGTGCGAATATGCGCCGCGCCAGCTGCTCGACCTGGTGTTCCAGGTCTTCGGCGACAAGGAAGTGCTGGACGCCTACGACGAAGCGAAGC
>JAQGLR010000142.1 GCA_028292765.1 Massilia sp.
GGCTTCGGCTTGCTTGAGGATGGCGATGATCTGGCTGTCGGTAAAGCGGGACGTCTTCATGTAGAGCTTTCTGTTCTTAAGTAGAAAATTCTACTTCTAAACACGCTCTTTTTGCGGGGGGATTACCAAGGCATGTGCGGGACGACGGGAAATTAAGCAGCCGCAGCACGCGCACGTCATGATGCAGTCAAGCTAGTAAGTCGTCTGTGAATCAGACGGCTATTGCGTCCCGCGCGCCAGCGCTACTCCACGCCGGGCCAGTTTGCGCAACTCGCTGAACCACAGTACAACGCTCGCCATCGCGGCACATTGAACCCACTGTATCAATTCCAGGGGCGCAGTACCAAAGGCGACATTCAGTAATGGAGCGTGCACCACTGCGATCTGAAGCAGGAGCGATACGGTCAGTGCCCCAAGTAGCCAACGATTGCCAAAGAAATTCACAAATGCACTGACCTTGTCCGAACGCGCTGCAAGGCATGCAAACAAACTGGCCAGCACCAGCACTGTAAAACCGGCTGTACGGGCAGTGGCGAAGTCGTCGTTGCCCTCGATGAAGCCACCAGGGAAATACATATCCATCGTGAGCAAGGTGACCGTTGCGATGACGACGCCTGTCTGGACGACACCGCGCCACATACGCGCATCAAGGACCGGGGAGTGCAGGCCGCGCGGTTTGTGCGCCATCTGATCGTCGATGGGCGGATCGATTCCGAGCGCAAGCGCGGGCCCGGAATCAGTGACCAAATTGATCCATAAAAGCTGTGTCGCCAGCAGTGGCAGAACAATCGCACCGTCGGTGCCGGCAAATCCAAACATATTGGCGCCCAGCACGCCGATGAATACCGTGATGACTTCACCCATATTGGACGACAGCAAATACCGCAAACATTTGCGGATATTGTCCAGGATCGCGCGCCCTTCTCGCACAGCCTTGACAATCGTTGCGAAGTTGTCATCGGCAAGAACCATCCTGGCTGCCATCTTGCTTACTTCCGTGCCCGTGATCCCCATTGCAATGCCAATGTCAGCCGCCTTTAGCGCCGGTGCGTCGTTGACGCCGTCACCAGTCATTGCCACGACGTTGCCGTCCTTGCGCAGTGCGCCAACGATACGCAGCTTGTGCGCTGGTGAGACCCGTGCATACACGGCCGTGCGGCGCACTGCCTCGGCAAATGCGGACTCATCCAGTTTATCCAGGTCGGCGCCAGCGAGCGCCACATCACCAGCGCGTGAGATCCCCAGGTCGGTGGCGATTCGCGCTGCAGTACGCGGATGGTCGCCAGTGATCATAATGACGCGGATGCCCGCCCTCTGCGCTTCACCGATTGCCACGGCCGCCTCCTCGCGCGGCGGGTCGAGCATGCCCACCGTACCGACGAAGATCAAGTCGCGCTCCAGGGATTCCGAGGCCAGCGCTTCTTCGTTTGAACCAAGGGGGCGGTAAGCAACAGCGAGCGTGCGCAGCGCCGCATCCGATAACCGGTCGACGTCAGCAAGGATAGCGCCGCGGCGCGCTTCGTCGAGCTCGACTACTTCCATCCCCACCCGCTCCCAGTTGCAGCGCCCCAGCAGAACATCGGGCGCACCTTTGGCGATAAGCATGCACGCACCGCCGTGCTCATTATCCTGCGTGAGCACTGACATGAACTTACGCTCCGATGTAAAGGCGCTCTCGCCCACGCGCTCGAAGCGGCTTCTACGCCGTAATGCCGTACCTAACTTCTGTTCTGCCACGAGGAATGCCACTTCAGTCGGATCGCCATGTTGCTCCCATTCCCCCGTCGTCGTCTGGTGCAGCTCTGCATTGCCGGCAAGGCTACCCCCGCCCAACATAACGGTCGTCTCCTGAAGCATTGCGCCTGCCGTCAATATGGCGCCCTCGTATTCCACACGCCCTTCGGGCTGGTATCCGACGCCGGTGACGAGGGTTTCGCCGGAGGCGGTAATGATCCTCTCGATCGTCATCTGCGCCCGTGTGAGCGTGCCGGTCTTGTCGGACGCAATCACCGACGCTGCGCCAAGCGTCTCCACAGACGAGAGTTTCTTGACGACGGCATTGTGGCGGGCCATACGCTGGACGCCGAGGGCAAGGACAACCGACAGTATCGCCGGCAGGCCCTCCGGAACAGCGGCGACTGCCAGCGAGACACCCAGCAGGAGCACCTGCATGGCGTCCGCACTGCTGCGAATGTCCGACATCAGGAACATCGATCCCATCACTACAGCGGCAATGACGATTACGGCAATGCCAAGCATTTTACCGATGCGGCCGACTTCTTTTTCCAGCGGTGTCTGCTCATCCGCCGTACCTGAAAGCATGCCGGCGATGGCCCCCATCTCCGTCGCCATTCCGCATGCGGTAACGACGGCGCGTCCGGAACCCTGCAGAACCGTCGTACCCATGAAAACCATATTGCAGCGGTCGCCCAAAGCAACTGCTCCCTGCAAGATGGCGGTGTTCTTGAGCGCAGCCGTGCTTTCGCCAGTGAGCGACGCTTCGTCGATTTGTAATGACGTCGCAAGCACAAGCCGCCCATCCGCCGCCACAGCGTCACCCTCGGCCAATATGAGGATGTCGCCGCAGACCAGCTCGGCACTGGAGACGCGCCTGACCTGGCCATCGCGCACTACTGATGAGCTAGGCGCTGTCATTCTGGACAGGGCCGCAACCGCGTCACGCGCCTTCGCCTCCTGCAGGAAGCCGAGGACACCGTTGAGCAGAATGACCAGAGCGATGACAATGGCGTCCACGGGCCAGCTGGTATGTCCTTCGACCGTCCAGGCGACGAGTGAAATAATGACCGCTGCGAACAGCAAGTAGATGAGCGGATCCTGAAAATGCTTGAGAAGGCGTCGCCATGCAGGCAACACGACGGCAGCGGTAAGCGCGTTTGGACCGTCGGTCGACAGTCGCAGCGCTGCCTCGGCCGAGGTCAGGCCGACGTCGATATCGGTCGCAAATTCCTGGGCTATTTGCGGTTCGCTCAGCAGCGCGGCATCAGGCAGGTGTGCGGATTTGACAGCCGCCTGCTGTACGTTAATTTGGCGTAGCGTCATTGGATTCAGTCATGGTTTTATAGCTTCAACATCCAGCGCAGAGTGCGCTTTCCATGCGAAGGAAACTGGACATGGTCGGCTTCGTGGCTGCAAAGATAATGCGTGGCCCCGAGGCTGGCCGGACGGGCGCGATGGGATATCGAATGGCCGGGGTGAGGGGAAGCGACGGCTCGTTGGATCGGAGGCGATCAACATCGTTGAAAGGAGAGGCCAGGATTCTGACCGGCAGGCGCTAATGCCGTCACGGAGGACGGACGCAGTGTAAACAGGCAGTATAGCCAGTATCCGCTCATTCGCCGCGGCGCGGTCAATTAATATAGGGGTTCTCGGGCTGCACGGCCGCTGCCTGCCCCGCCGCCATGGGTTTGATTGGCGTACGTCTCATCCATAATTTCCCGACACCAGAAACTAAATAACCGCGACGGCGCATATTAGCGGATACTGACTGCTCCTACCGGGTCCGCTCCGCGACGGCGCAAAGTCCGCCGATCACGCCCCTGACTTTCCATCCCAGAGATTTTCCTGGTTTCTTCTCTGGCGGAATATCCTCCGTTCATCCGGGCCACTAGAATTCCTTCTCTACGTCCTTGCTCCGCGTCGAGCTTGCGCGTTCGCTACATGAAGGATGGCAGATTCAACTTCACCTGACATTGCACCTCGCTTGAAGATGATGTCTTGATGTCGCTGCCCTTATAACGAACCGGAGATACCGTGCCAACGAAAAACGAGCCAAAGCATCCCAAACAATTCGCCGAGAATTTTCATGGCTTTCTCGAGGTGGCACCGGACGCAGTCGCCATCGTCGATCAGTCCGGGATTATTGTCCAATTCAACGGTCAAGCCGAGCGACTTTTTGGCTACGGTCGCGACGAAGTCCTGGGCCGCCCGATCGAAATGCTGATGCCCAGCCGTTTTCGCACAGGCCATGTTGCGCATCGCATGATGTACAACGGTGACATGCGCCCGCGATCAATGGGAAGCGGCCTTAATCTGCTTGGCACCCATAAAGACGGACGCGAATTCCCCATTGATGTGATGCTCAGCCCTCTGGATACAGAGGCCGGGGTATTTATTGCGTGTGCGGTACATGACATGACCATTCACCGCGAGCTGGAAAACACGCTACGCCGGCAAGCTAATGAACTTGAAGAAGCTGACCGACAAAAAGATAATTTCGTGTCGGTCGTCATGCACGAGTTGAGGGGCCCGCTAGGCGTGCTTACAACCGTTGGCAATTTGCTGCAGATGCCTGAGATCAGCCTAGCGGCGCGCAGCAACGCCATGCTCGTTCTGGAGCGCCAGACGAGTCACATGGTGCGATTGGTGAACGATCTGATGGACGTCTCCAAAGTGCGTGGCGGGCAGCTGAGACTTCAAAAACAGATGTTCGATTTGCGAACGATCGTGGACCAGTCCATCGAGATCAGTCAAGCCTTCGTGGATGGCGGCAAGCACGAGCTGCACGTCGTTCAGTGTGCGGAGCCGCTCGATGTTGACGGCGACCCAGGCCGGTTAACGCAAGTCCTGTCGAACCTGCTCACCAACGCTGCCAAATATACACCCTCACGTGGAGTTATTACTATTTCGACAGAAAGAGCGAATGGGTTCGCAGTCATCCGCGTTCGGGATAGCGGAGAAGGCATACCAGCGAATATGCTACATCGCGTGTTTAATTTATTTACCCAGGTAGAACGCACCGACAGTAACGTTATTGACGGGATGGGCATAGGTTTAGCGCTGGTCGAACGCCTCGTGCATTTGCACTCGGGCACCGTAACTGCCGCAAGTGAAGGTCATGGTTGTGGCAGCCTGTTTACCGTAAATTTGCCGCTACACCAATTCCCAGCCGTTCCGCACCAAGAGGAACAGTCAATGGTTCCCATAATGGAATTGGCTGGCTGACGCAAAAGATAAGGGCCGTCTACGAGACGGGACCCGTAGGCGTGCATTATTGTGAAACCAAATTTAATTCAGCCTCCTATTGACCAGCGCGAAAAATAAGCGCACCGTAGATTACTGAGCATCAAAGGTTAAAGGGTTCTTATTTGAACAACCCCGGCTGACCTTGAGGCTTTGATCGTTGCCGATCCTCACGGCTGATTCCCTGAGCGCATTTATATCGGCACCTGTCGAACAATGCTATTCCCCCAGCACGTGTTTTCATCAGCTTGGTGCGGTGGCCGTCCAAACGGTCAGGTAGTGTACAAAAGCGGACTTCCCTCCATCGAAGCTGCTCCTATGGCAGCACATATACCGAAAGCCATTATGAAAACGCATTCCGGAATGAACCGTGCCGTTCTGTCGCGGACTTTGCACAGGGAGGCACCGTGAAAGCCCTTGTCTACCACGGCCCCGGCAAGATCGAATGGGAAGATCGAGCGCGCCCCGAGTTGCGTGACCCGGGCGACGCCATCGTTCGCATGCTAAAAACCACCATTTGCGGAACAGACCTGCATATCTTGCGTGGAGATGTCGCTACGTGCACGCCGGGGAGGACCCTCGGCCACGAAGGAATCGGCGTCATCGAAGAAATCGGCAGCGCAGTGACGACCTTTCACGCCGGCGACCGCGTGCTGATCTCGTGCATTTCCAGCTGCGGGAAATGCGAATACTGCCGCCGGCGCATGTTTTCGCATTGTGCGACAGGTGGGTGGATGCTGGGCAATACGATCGATGGCACGCAGGCGGAATTTGTTCGGACTCCGCACGCCGAGACGAGCCTGTACCCGATTCCGGCTGGGGTGGACGAGGAAGCAATGGTCATGCTCAGCGATATCCTGCCGACCGGCTTCGAATGCGGTGTCCTTAGCGGCAAAGTTGAACCTGGCTCGACAGTGGCCATTGTCGGCTGCGGCCCGATCGGTCTCGCGGCGCTGCTCACCGCACAGTTGTACTCGCCGGCCATGATCATCGCAATCGACCTGGACCAGCACCGACTCGACATTGCTGCACAATTCGGCGCAACGCATGTGCTTGACAGCGCTGCCGACGACATCAAAGCGCGCGTGATGGCACTCACCGATGGTAAAGGCGTCGATACCGCAATCGAAGCGGTCGGCGTGCCGGCGACCTTCCTGCTGTGCGAGGATATTGTCGCGCCAGGCGGCGTCGTTGCGAATATCGGCGTGCATGGCCAGCCCGTTGAACTGCACCTCGAGCGCCTATGGTCGAGAAACATCTCGATCACGACCTCCCTCGTCGACACCTATTCGACCCCGATGCTGCTGAAAACCGTCGGCTCCGGGAAAATCGACCCTACGCGCCTCGTTACCCATCATTTCAAGTTCGACGAAATTCTCGCGGCGTACGACACGTTCGGCCGTGCCGCCGAAACGCAGGCCTTGAAGGTCATTATCGCCTTCGAAGAAAGAAGTGCATGAGTATCAGGAACCTTGAACATCTGTTTGCGCCGCGCTCGGTCGCGGTCATTGGCGCCTCCGACCGGCCGCACAGCGTCGGCGCCACGGTGCTGCTGAACCTCCTGAACGGCGGCTTCATCGGAACGATCTACCCGGTCAACCCGAAGCACGAGGTCCTGTTCGGGCACACCAGCTACGCTAGCGTCGCGGCCTTGCCCGCCGTGCCCGACCTCGCAATCATCTGCACGCCGGCAGCGATGGTACCGGACATTGTTGCCCAGCTTGGACTTGCCGGGACGCGCGCCGCGATCGTGCTCACAACGGGAATGAACGCGATCGACGAAGTTAGCGGGCTGAGCCTGCACCAGGCCGCCCTCGATGCTGCCAAGCCCCATTTATTGCGCCTGCTCGGGCCAAACTGTGTCGGCCTGCTGGTGCCCGGTATCGGCCTGAATGCCAGTGTTGCCAATACCAACGCGCTGCCGGGGAAGCTCGCCTTCGTTTCCCAGTCCGGCGCCCTGGTGAGCGCGATACTGGATTGGGCGAAGACGCGCGGTATCGGTTTTTCCAAATTCATTTCACTGGGCGACAGCGCCGACATCGATTTCGGCGACGTGCTCGATTATCTTGCGCGTGATTCCGGCACGAGCGCAATTTTGATCCATATGGAGGATGTACGGCTGGCGCGCAAGTTCATGTCCGCCGCGCGCGCCGCCGCACGCAGCAAGCCGACCCTGATCCTCAAGGCCGGGCGTGTCCCCGAAAGCGCCAGGGCCGCCGCCTCCCTGACCGGCGCCCTGGCCGGATCGGATGCCGTCTACGATGCGGCCATCCGGCGCGCCGGCATGCTGCGCGTGTTTTCGACCGAAGGTCTTTTCGGCGCCGTGGAAACCCTCGCACGAGCCCACCGCCAGGGGGGCGAACGCCTCGCCATTCTAAGCAACGGCGGCGGACCCGGAGTCATGGCGACGGATGAGCTGGTCTGCAGCGCCGGCACCCTTGCCACTCTATCGCCGACAAGCCTGGCCAAGCTCAATGAAGTGCTGCCCCCGCACTGGTCGCATGCGAACCCGGTCGATATCATCGGCGATGCCCCGGCCAGCCGCTACGCCGATGCGCTCAAGGTGCTGTTGCAGGACGAGGGATCCGACGCGATCCTGTTCATCCACGCGCCGACGGCATTCGTTCCCAGCCTCGAGATCGCCAATGCGCTCCTTCCGTTGCTGCGTGAGAGTTCGCGTAACGTGCTGGCGTGCTGGCTAGGCGGCGAGGCAGTTGCGCAGGCCCGGGCTATTTTTTCGCATGCCGGAATTCCGACCTACGATACCCCTGAGGAAGCGGTGCAGGCCTTCCTGCAGATCGTCCAGTACCAGCGCAATCGCGATTTGCTGATGCAGGTCCCGCCTTCGATACCCGTCGGATTTGTCCCTGACCGGGCAGCGGCGCTCGCGGTGACCGGCGCGGCCCTGGCAGCCGGACGCGAGATGCTTTCCGAACCGGAAGCCAGGCAGGTGTTGGCGGCGTATGGTATCCCGGTAGTGGAAACGCGGATTGCCGCCAACATCGAAGACGCCGTGCACGGTGCAGAGGCCATCGGTTTCCCGGTCGCCGTCAAGATCCTGTCACCAGATATCAACCATAAGTCCGACGTGGGCGGCGTGGCGCTCGACCTAGAAACGCCGCAGGCGGTATTTGCTGCTGCGCGTGGCATGCACGCGCGACTGACGGGCTTTCAGCCGGAAGCACGCCTGCAGGGCTATTCGGTCCAGGCAATGGCGCGTCGCCCGCAATCGAGCGAGCTGATTATTGGAATGACGACGGACCCGGTCTTCGGTCCCGTCATCCTGTTCGGCCAGGGCGGTGTCGCGGTCGAAGTCATGGATGACCACGCGCTGGCCCTGCCGCCGCTGAACATGGTGCTGGCACGCGACATGGTGTCGCGCACGCGGGTAGCAAAACTGCTCGCCGGCTATCGGAACATCCCGCCCGCGGATATCGACGCCATTTGCCGGACCCTCGTACAAGTCGCACAGCTTGTGATCGACATTCCTGAAATTACTGAACTCGATATCAATCCGCTCCTTGCCGACGATGCCGGCGTGATCGTACTTGACGCACGCATGCGGCTTGCCCGGTCGCAGGCCGAAACCGACCCACTGGCGCGACTTGTCATTCGCCCCTATCCCCGGGAGCTGGAAGAGTCGCTCGACTGGGATGGACGGTCCATGACCGTGCGGCCAATCCGGCCCGAAGACGGCCCCGCGCATGAAGCGTTTTTCAACGCACTGGCGCCGGAGGATGTGCATTTCCCCTTGTTCCTGCGCGTGCATGAAATGCAGCCATCGCAGCTGGCTCATTTCACGCAGATTGATTACGACCGCGAAATGGCCTTCATCGCCACCGCCATGACGCCAGGGGGCAAGGCAGAAACGCTGGGGGTGGCGCGTGTCGTCGTCGACCCTGACAACGTGAAAGCAACTTGCACTGTCGTCGTGCGTTCCGACCTGAAAAGGCGCGGCCTTGGGCAGCTGTTGATGAACAAATTGATCGCGTATTGCCGCAAGCGGGGCACTGGGGAGATCGTCGGAGAAACCCTGTCGCAGAATGTCCCGGTCATCAACCTGGCCCGCCAGCTCGGGTTTGAGGTCAGGCGGATGGACAACGACCAGACGGTACAGCTCAGGCTGGTGCTAGAAGCATCTCGATCATGAACAGCTGCGCGAGTCTGGTGAGCGGGGGCCAGGTTGTTTCCTGCCTCCGCCAAGGGGACCCATGTTTTTGAAACTGCGCGCGTCGCTGCGCTACTTCAGCGAAGTGGTGCCGTTTCGACTCATCCCCGCACTCATTACAACTGCCGTACTTGCGTCCCTGCTCCTGATGCCCTGTCCGGCCGGACTGGACCCAAAGGCGTGGGCGCTTGTCGCCATATTCCTCACCACGATCGTGGCCATCATTCTCAAGGTCATGCCGATCGGCGTCATGGCGATGATGGCGATCGTGATCGTCGCTCTGTCGCAAGTAACCTCGCCTTCGTCGAAAGGGGCGATGGCCGATGCGCTGAGCAGTTTTTCCAGCCCCCTGATCTGGCTCATCGTCGTCGCCATACTGATATCGCGTGGCTTGAAAAAAACCGGGCTCGGCAGTCGTATCGGGCTGATGTTCATCGCACTGCTGGGTAAGCGGACCATCGGCATCGGCTATGGCCTCACAATATGCGAGCTGGTGCTGGCGCCATTCACTCCAAGTAATACTGCCCGCGGTGGCGGCATCGTCCATCCGATCATGAAGTCGATTGCCACCGCATTCAAGTCCGACCCGGCCGATGGTACGCAGGGCAAGGTAGGCACCTATCTTGCCCTGGTCAACTATCACGCCAATCCAATCACGTCCGCAATGTTCCTGACCGCCACCGCGCCCAACCCGCTGGTGGTCGAATTCGTCGCCAAGGCAAGTAACCAGACCTTTCACCTGAGCTGGACGACCTGGGCGCTGTGCATGGTGCTACCGGGTCTGGTTTGCCTGCTCGTCATGCCGCTCGTGATTTACCTCCTCTCGCCGCCACTGCTGAAGGCAACACCGGATGCTGTCGACTATGCACGTGATGAGCTCAAGCGCATGGGCCCGCTGACGGCAAAGGAGAAAGTGATGCTTGGAACCTTTGGATTGTTATTGGTCCTGTGGGCGAACCTGCCGGCACTGCTGTTCGGCCCGTCCTTGACGCTCGATCCGACCGTGGTGGCGTTCATCGGCCTGTTCGTCCTGATCATTACCGGCACCCTCGACTGGGACGATGTGCTGTCGGAAAAGAGCGCATGGGACACTTTGATCTGGTTCGGTGCGCTGGTCATGCTTGCCGAGCAGTTGAACAAACTTGGCGTCATCGCCTGGGGCGCGGCCGCCATGAACGATGCGATTGTCGCGAGCGGCATGGGATGGATGGCGGCTGGAACCGTCCTGCTGCTGGCCTTCGTGTTCTCGCACTACCTGTTTGCCAGTACGACCGCCCACATCAGCGCCATGATGCTGGCGTTCCTCGTGGTCGGGGCGCAATTGCTCCCTGGGGCTTACCTCGTACCGTTTTTGTTGATGATGACGGCCGGTTCGTCAATCATGATGACACTGACACACTATGCCACGGGGACCTCGCCTATTATTTTTGGCAGTGGCTACGTCACGATGGCTACCTGGTGGCGCGTGGGTTTTGTCATGTGCGTGCTTGAGCTCGTGATATTCGCGGTGATAGGCGGCGCGTGGTGGAAGCTGCTTGGCTACTGGTAAGCGGAACCCGGGCGCGGCCAAATTTGCACGGCCAGGCAGTACAACGAAATCGGGGTACGGTCACGCCATAAATTCTCGTTGTGGTAATCGGTTTGCTCGCCCTACGGTTTGTTGAGCGCACTGTTCCGAGTCTAAAAAGCGCAAATTCGCTTGACTTTCCTGTCAGTGAAGGGTCTAAGGTAAGCACATGCGATCGCTAGAAATATGCGCCAGCGGAGCGTGAGTATGACCGTTACGCAAAGCAGGCACGTCACCTGCTGAATCCTGGAGCTATGCGTTTCACCCACGGTTCCGAAACATGCTAACCGCGATATAAATCGACTGACATTGGAGCAACATGAACAGTCCTACTCCGTTGCATGACCATACCTCTGCCAATGGAACTACCCGTCGGCATGGGGCTGGACATGTACACCACGATGTCGCGCTAGACGCGGAGAAGCCGTTCACCGACCCCGTCTGTGGGATGAAAGTCGCTCCAGACCCGCAGAAAGAAATCCAGCATGCGGACGAGACATACCACTTCTGCAGCGCGCGTTGTATGGAAAAGTTTCGCGCGACCCCACAGGCGTTCATTTCGCCAAGCGGGCCTGAGCTGACAGCCACTGCGCCAGAAGGCACGATTTACACTTGTCCAATGCATCCTGAAATACGAGAACAGGAGCCAGGAAGCTGTCCCATTTGTGGTATGGCGCTTGAAGCAGTTATGCCATCGCTGGATGAGGCGGAAAATCCGGAACTGGTCGATTTCCGGCGCCGGTTCTGGTGGACACTGCCTTTGACTGTGATTGTTACCGTCCTGGCTATGGCCGGTCATCGTATCTTCCCCCAGGGCCTGGTTGGCCAGAGCTGGATTGAACTTGCGCTTAGTACGCCCGTAGTTTTGTACGCAGGCTGGCCGTTTTTCGTTCGCGGCGTTCACTCTCTAATCCATCGAAGCCCCAATATGTGGACGTTGATAGGAACCGGCGTAGCTGCTGCTTATGGTTACAGCCTGGTTGCTACCTTTGTGCCGGGTCTGTTCCCGTCAACTTTCCTGATGCACGGCCGTATCGGTGTTTACTACGAGGCGGCCGCCGTCATCATTTCGCTGACTCTGCTCGGTCAAATACTCGAATTAAAGGCAAGGTCTCAGACTTCTGCGGCAATTAAGTCACTGCTCGGGCTTGCGCCGAAAACGGCCCGTAGAATCAAGCAGGATGGCACCGAGGAGGATGTTCCCCTTACTCATGTCCATATCGGAGACTCGATACGCGTTCGCCCGGGAGAGAAAGTGCCAGTGGATGGTGCCGTTCTGGAAGGTGAAAGCGCCCTGGACGAATCCATGCTGACAGGCGAACCGATTCCAGTAACCAAGCGCCCAGGTGACAAGCTGATTGGGGCAACCATCAACACCAGCGGCAGCTTGATAATGCGGGCAGACAAGGTCGGTTCACAAACCATGCTCGCCCAAATCGTCCAGATGGTATCCAACGCTCAACGTTCACGCGCCCCAATGCAGCGCTTGGCGGATGTCGTTGCTGGCTATTTCGTCGTTGTGGTGGTCGGTATTGCCTTGCTCACCTTGCTGATATGGGGATTTTTCGGACCCGAACCAAGTTGGGTGTACGGCTTTGTGAATGCGGTCGCCGTCCTTATCATTGCCTGCCCTTGCGCTCTCGGACTAGCCACGCCAATGTCCATCATGGCTGCGACTGGCCGCGCAGCTACTCAAGGCGTTTTGTTCAGGGATGCAGCTGCAATTGAAGGCATGAGAAAAATTGACACTTTGATTGTCGACAAGACCGGGACACTAACCGAAGGCAAGCCTGCTTTTGACAGCGTGGTGGCGGCGCCTGGTTTTACCGAGGGCGAGGTGATGCAGATAGCTGCCAGCATTGACCAGGGAAGCGAGCACCCTCTGGCCCACGCCATCGTTGCCGAAGCTCACAAGCGCGGATTGACTCTGGATAAGCCGGAGACATTTGAGTCATCTAGTGGTATCGGCGTCCGCGGCACTGTAGCGGGCCGGCGTATCGCCATAGGTAACACTGCGTTGATGGACACCGAAAAAGTCGGATGGGACAACTTAGCCGACCCAGCTGAGGCACTGAGGGCGCAGGGCGCAAGCGTGATGTATCTCGCGGTGGACGGCCGCTTGGCTGGGCTCCTTGCAGTATCAGACCCGGTAAAAGCGAGTACGCCGGAAGCGCTTGCGACATTAAGGAAAGATGGCCTGCATATCGTCATGGCGACAGGCGACGGTGTGACAACGGCGAAATCGGTGGCGGCAAGGCTGGGTATCACCGAAGTTTATGGTGAGGTCAAGCCTCAAGACAAGCTGCTGCTAGTTGAAAAGCTCCAGCGTGAGGGCAGGAAGGTAGCGATGGTCGGGGATGGAATTAACGACTCTCCTGCGTTAGCAAGGGCCGATGTTGGGATAGCTATGGGCACGGGCACGGACGTCGCTATCAACAGTGCGCATATCACCTTGGTCAAGGGCGATTTGCGCGGAATCGCGAGGGCGCGAACTTTGTCCACTGAGACTGTCCGCAACATGCGGCAGAATCTAGCCTTCGCGTTTATCTACAACGCCCTTGGTATTCCACTGGCGGCTGGCTTACTCTATCCGTTCACCGGTCAGCTTCTCTCGCCGATGATTGCCGCGTTGGCAATGAGCTTGAGTTCGGTTTCCGTCATCACTAATGCTTTACGCTTGAGAGGTACATCCAAGGGCGTCGGCAAAGATGCCGGCGCGCATGGTTGAACGCAACCGTCAGCGAGCTAGTACAAACCACATGCTCGCACAGGATAATCGAGCAAAAAGAACGAAAACGGAGCCCGAGCTGAAGAGCAGCCTGAATCGCCACGAGTTTTCTAGACACTCGCGAGCCGCTGGAAATACTGCTTTTCATACTCGACCGGCGACAAGTCATTGCTAAAACTGTGCCGGCGCTTTGGATTGTAAAACATCTCGATGTAATCGAAGACATCCTGCTTTGCCCCTTCCCGGGTGCCGTATGTCTTGCGCCTGATTCGCTCCCGTTTCAGGAGCTGAAAGAAGCTCTCGGCGACGGCATTATCGTGGCAGTTCCCGCGCCGGCTCATGCTCTGCTGCAGGTTGTGCTCGTCCAGGAAGTCGCGCCAGTCGTAGCTGCTGAACTGGCTGCCCTGATCGGAATGCACCATCACCGTATTCTTGGGCTGTCGGCGCCAGACGGCCATTAGGAGCGCATTCATCGCCAGCTCGCGATCGATTCGCGAACTCATCGACCAGCCGACCACCTGACGCGATTCGGTTCCTGCACGTCGAACTGGCGCTGCAGATGATTAGGCGCCACCAGCGAAGGAACACCGCCGCGTTTGTATTTCCGCTTGGCGTAGCCGGTTTGCGAACGGATCCCGGCCGACCTCATAAGGCGGTGGACGCGATGGATACCGCATTGTTCACCGAGCTCGCGCAAGTCGTCGCTGACTTTGCGGTAGCCGTATACGCTACCGCTTTCGAGCCACGATTCCTTGATGGGAACCAGGAGGCGCTTGTCTTCCCTGGCGCGGCGGCTTTCAGGGTTCAGCGCCAGGCATAGAAGCCACTCGGATGCACCTCGAGCACTTTGCACAGCCGACGCACCGGGAATTGGTCCTGTAACTCAGCAATTAAGGTGTACCTTACCCGGACGTATTGGCAAAGTACACCGCGGCCTTTTTCAATATGTCACGCTCCTCCGTGACGCGCTTGAGTTCGGCCTTCAGGCGCCGCATCTCGTCGGATTGGGCATCGACGGCCTTGCGCTCCGCCTCGGGCACACCGTAACGCTTCGTCCAGGCGTACAGGCTATGGATGCTTACCCCCAGCCGCTCCGCTACTTCGCTCGCTCGATGCCCACGCTGGGCTATCTGCCTGACTGCTGCAATCTTGAATTCCTCTGTGTACCGCTTGCCGCTCATACCTTCTCCTTGTGCCCTATATTATGGCTCAGGAGTGTCTACAAAGGTCGTGGCGATTCAAGCGCAAAAAGCCCAGCCTTCACCAGCTGGGCTTTTTTGTTTTCGTCCGTCTATACTGAGTGATCCGTTCCTGGAGCTATGCACGATGAAAAAAAGCCATGTCCTGATTGCAGCGGTCGCTGTCGCAACAAGCCTCGTCCTGTCCAGCTATGCCAGTCCGTACTGGACGCTGCATCGGATGAACACCGCCATCGCTGAAAAAGATGCCGACCGCTTTTCCAGCTACATCGACTTTCCGGCTTTGCGCGACAGTGTGAAGGGCCAGATGATGGTCATGATGAACGAGCGCCTGTCGCGTCCGGAGATGGCCGACAATCCGTTCGCCGGGATTGGCCAGATGATGGGCGCCGCGCTGATCAACCCGATCGTCGATGCCGCCGTCTCCCCGGCCGGGGTCATCGCCATGTTCGAGTCTGGCAAGGCCCAGCCCCTGCCAGGGGCGGCCGGGAAGCAGGAATCGCCGGCACCTGGCGATGCGCGGGCCGATGCCCCCGATGCTCCCGATGCTCCCAACTATGCGGTCGATTACGAAAGCTGGAGCAGGGTTGCCATTTCGAAGCCGGGCGGCGACGCCGGCCGCTTCATCCTGAAACGTACCGGCTTGTGGAGCTGGCAACTGGCTGCCCTCGAACTTCCCGACTCCGTTCCTGCGGCGGCCGATTAAACCCTTCCTTCAATAAGCCGGTCATTTTTCTCTCCGCGTGCTTCACCGTGGCGCACAGGACGAAAAATGCTCTTTTCAGGTGCACGCGCGCGGTCGTTGCGGGCGCCGGATGGCCCGCCAGCACTGGCAGTGTAGAGCGGCATGGTTCTTGCTGAACCATGTGCAATGAACCACCGCGCGCCGTCCCTTTCGAACATCGTCCTGCCGGCCAGCTGCTGGCAGGCGCACCTGCGCCTGGGCTTCACGGGCGGCGAACGCGGCACGAGGCTGGGGGAACGCATCCATTCCGGACCGCTGCGCGTACAAAAGCCGCTCTACCCCGAAGGAGCGCAGGTCTGCCATGCCGTGATCGTGCACCCGCCGGGCGGCGTGGTCGGCGGCGACGCGCTCGCGCTCGACATTTCTGCCAGGGACGGCGCGCAGGCGCTGCTGACCACGCCTGGCGCCGGCAAGTGGTACCGCGCGAACGGCCGCCGCTCGCGCCAGGACGTGCGGATCGACATCAGGGATGATGCCGCGCTCGAATGGCTGCCGCAGGAAACCCTGTTCTACCGCGACGCCCAGGTCGAACTGACCCATGAGGTGTCGCTGGGCCCCGGCGCACGCTACCTCGGCAGCGAGATCCTCTGCTTCGGGCGCACCGCAGCGGGCGAAGTGTTCGCCGAAGGCACGGTGCACCAGACAACCACGATTCGCCGCGAAGGCCAACTCGTCTGGCACGAGCAGGGGCAGGTCGACGGCGCCGGCAGCGCCATGCACAGCCCGTTCGGGCTCGGCGGCAACACCGTTTGCGCCACCCTGATTGCCTGTGGCCTGACGCTCGACACCGACCAGCTGCGCCAGTTGCGCCAGGAACTTGACAACGCCAGCTGCAGCGGCAACAGCGGGGTCACCCAGCTGCCGCAGATCGTCGTCGTGCGCCACCTGGGCCGCTCCAGCGAGGCGGCACGCGCCGTGGTGCTGGCCGCATGGCGGCGGCTGCGCCCGCTTCTCCTGGGCCGCCCGGCGGCGGTCCCCCGCCTGTGGAACACCTGAGGACGACATGGAACTCACACCGCGCGAAAAAGACAAGCTCCTGATCTTCACCGCCGCCCTGCTGGCCGAACGGCGCAAGGGTCGCGGCCTGAAGCTGAACTATCCCGAGGCGGTCGCCTTCATTTCGGCGACGATCATGGAAGGCGCACGCGACGGCAAGACAGTGGCCGAACTGATGAGCGAGGGAACAAGCATCCTGTCGCGCGACGAGGTCATGGAAGGGGTGCCGGAGATGATCCCGGACGTGCAGGTCGAAGCGACCTTCCCCGACGGCAGCAAGCTGGTGACCGTGCACCATCCCATCCTCTAGGAGCTGCCGTGATTCCAGGCGAAATGCTGATTGAACCGGGCGAGCTGGAACTCAACGCCGGCCGCGCTACCGTCCTGGTCTCGGTGGCGAATGCCGGCGACCGGCCGGTCCAGGTCGGCTCGCACTTCCACTTTTTTGAAACCAATCCCGCGCTGCGCTTCGAGCGGCGCCTGGCCTACGGCATGCGGCTCGATATCGCCGCCGGTACGGCAGTGCGTTTCGAGCCGGGACAGGTGCGCACCGTCAGGCTGGTGGCGCTCGGGGGCGAGCGCATCGTCGTCGGTTTCAATGGGCTGGTGAACGGCCCATTGCAGGAGGCGCCATGAGCCGCATCGGTCGCCAGGCCTATGCCGAGATGTACGGGCCAACCGTGGGCGACCGCATCCGGCTGGCCGACACTGCCCTGTTCATCGAGATCGAACGCGACCATGCACTCTACGGCGAAGAGGTGAAATTCGGCGGCGGCAAGGTGATCCGCGACGGCATGGGGCAGTCGCAGCGCGTCCATGCGCAGGTGGCCGACACGGTGATCACGAATGCCGTGATCGTCGACCACTGGGGTATCGTGAAGGCCGACATCGGCCTGAAGGACGGCATGATCGCGGCCATCGGCAAGGCCGGCAACCCCGATATCCAGCCGGGCGTGACGATCGTGATCGGCGCCGCCACCGAGATCATTGCGGGCGAAGGAATGATCGTCACCGCGGGCGGGGTCGACAGCCACATCCACTTCATCTGCCCGCAGCAGATCGAGGAAGCCTTGATGAGCGGGATCACGACCATGCTGGGCGGCGGTACGGGGCCTGCGGTCGGCACCGCCGCCACCACCTGCACGCCGGGGCCCTGGCACATCCATTCGATGCTGATGGCGGCCGAGGCCTTTCCGATGAACCTCGGCTTTTTCGGCAAGGGCAATGCCAGCCGCCCGGAGCCACTGATCGAGCAGGTGCAGGCCGGGGCGGTCGGCCTGAAGCTGCACGAGGACTGGGGCACGACACCCGCCGCGATCGACACCTGCCTGGGCGTGGCCGACGCCTTCGACGTCCAGGTGGCGATCCACAGCGACACGCTCAACGAAGCGGGCTTCCTCGAGCATACGCTGGCCGCCTTCAAGGGCCGCACCATCCATACCTTCCATACCGAGGGCGCCGGCGGCGGCCACGCGCCGGACATCATCGCCGCCGTCGGCCAGGCCAACGTGCTGCCGTCCTCGACCAATCCGACCCGGCCCTACACCGTCAACACGCTCGACGAACACCTCGACATGCTGATGGTCTGCCACCACCTCGATGCGGCCATTGCCGAGGACATCGCGTTCGCCGAATCGCGCATCCGGCGCGAGACGATCGCGGCCGAGGACATCCTGCACGACCTTGGCGCGATTTCGATGATGTCGTCGGACTCGCAGGCCATGGGGAGAGTGGGCGAAACCATCCTGCGCACCTGGCAGACGGCGCACAAGATGAAGCTGCAGCGCGGCGCCCTGCCGGGCGACCCGGCGCGCCACGACAACGCGCGTGTGAAACGCTATGTAGCCAAGTACACGATCAATCCGGCCATCACGCACGGGATTGCGCACGCGGTCGGCTCGGTCGAACCGGGCAAGATCGCCGACCTGGTGCTGTGGAAGCCGGCCTTCTTCGGCGTCAAGCCCTCGATGGTGCTCAAGGGCGGGATGATCGCGGCGGCGCAGATGGGCGACCCGAATGCGTCGATACCGACACCGCAGCCGGTGCATGCGCGCCTCATGTTCGGCGCCTTCGGCGGCGCCTTGAGGAAGTCGTCGTTCACTTTTGTTTCACGGGCGGCGCTCGACGCCGGCGTGGGCGGGCAGCTCGGTCTCGCCAAGCCGCTGCTGGCGGTCCGCGACACGCGCCGCCTCGGCAAGGCCGACATGATCCATAACGACGCCACGCCGCACATGCAGGTCGATCCCGAAACCTATGAGGTGCGCGCCGATGGCGTGCTGCTCACCTGCGAGCCGGCGCGCGAACTGCCGCTGGCGCAGCGTTACTTCCTGTTCTGAGAGGACCGCCATGCTGACCCTGCATACCATTTTCGAGCGCGCCGGGTGGGTGGACGGCGAGCTGGTGCTTCCGTTTCACCTGCGCGAGAAAAGCCGGTTGCGTGCCTGCCTGGCGAACGGCGAGGAAGTCGCGCTGCTGCGGCCACGCGGGACGGTGCTGCGCGGCGGTGACCTGCTCGGGGGCAGCGATGGCCGCGTGGTGCGCATCGTGGCCGAGCCGGAAGCGGTCTACCGGGTGCGCCACCCCGGCGCCGAGGGGCTGGTGCGCTGCGCCTTCCACCTCGGGAACCGCCACACGCAGATGGAAGTCGGCGATGGCTGGCTGCGCATCCGCGCCGACCCGGTGCTGGGCGAGATGCTGGCCGGGCTGGGCGCACAGGTGAGCGCGGAGCTGGCGCCGTTCGAACCGGAAGCGGGGGCGTATGGCGGCGGCCACCATCACGGCGACGCACCTGGCCATCCGCTGGCGCCGGTGCCGGCACGCCAGAAAATCCACCGGCCGATGGACGCTTGATGCTCGCCGGAACCGCATTGCTGCGCCTGCTGCAGCTGGCCAGTCCGTCGCTGCCGATCGGGGCCTACAGCTATTCGCAGGGGCTGGAGGGTGCGATCGATCTCGGCCTGGTGCACGACGCGGCCAGCGCGCGCGACTGGATCGGCGGCCAGCTGCTTGATGTCGTCGCCCACTTCGACGCACCGTTGCAGTGGCGCCTGCTGCAGGCGTTCGACCAACGCGACGGCACAGCCGCGCGCGGCTGGAGCGAACGCTGGCTGGCCAGCCGCGATACGTTCGAGCTGCGCGCCGAAACCGTCCAGATGGGTTACTCGTTGCGGCAGTTGCTCGTCGCACTGCAGGGCGACGAGCCGCATGGCGTGGGTCTCCTGGAGCTGCTGGATGAGGCAAGCCTGTCGCTGCCGGCGGCCTATGCCTGCGCCGCCGCCGCGCTCGGGGTGCCGGCTCCCGCGGCCCTGCTGGGTGCGGTCTTCTCGTGGACCGAAAACCAGGTGCTGGTCTGCGTCAAAACCGTGCCGCTGGGCCAGGTGGCCGGTCAGAAGATGCTGCTCGCGCTCAGCCCTCTTGTCGAGATAGCGGTGCGCAGTGCGCAGGAACTGCCGGATGCCGCGCTGTCGAACTGGGCGCCGGGGTTGTCGCTGTTGTCGATGCGGCACGAAGTGCAGTACAGCCGGCTGTACCGTTCATGAAAGGGGAATGCAGATGATGGATGCGAAAAGTCCGCTGCGGGTTGGCATCGGCGGCCCGGTGGGGTCGGGCAAGACTGCCCTGTGCGAAATGCTGTGCAAGGCGATGCGCGAGCGCTACGAGATGGCGGTCATCACGAACGACATCTATACGCGCGAGGACATGGACATCCTGCTGCGGGCCGGGGCGCTGCCTGCCGAGCGCCTGATGGGCGTGGAGACCGGCGGCTGCCCGCACACGGCGATCCGCGAAGATGCGTCGATCAACCTGGAAGCGATCGCGCGCATGAGCGCCGATTTTCCGCAACTCGACCTGATCCTGATCGAGTCGGGTGGCGACAACCTGGCCGCGACCTTCAGCCCGGAACTGTCGGACCTGACGATCTACGTGATCGACGTGGCCGGCGGGGAAAAGATTCCGCGCAAGGGCGGTCCCGGCATCACGCGTTCGGACCTGCTGGTCATCAACAAGACCGATCTCGCGCCGCATGTCGGCGCCAACCTCGACATCATGGCGAGCGATGCGAAACGCATGCGCGGGGAGCGGCCGTTTGTTTTTTCGAATCTGCGCAGCGGGGATGGGGTGGGCGAGATCGTGGCGTTCATTCGGCGGGAGGGATTGCTGGATGAGGGGTAGGGCGCGCGGTCGCGGCTCGTTGTCGGGCGCCTGGTGAGTGCGGATTGTTCGACATTCGGGCATGGGATTTTCGGGCTTGAGGTTCGAGACTGAAATAGTTCGAGATATCGACTCATTATCTCGACCCTCATACCCAAGACACGTTGCTCATGCCTCAATCCGCCTGTTCATCGCCTTCCCCGAGCATGCGCTTGCGCATCTTCCTGACGATGCCTGCAATCTTTTGTTCGAGCCGCTGCGCCATGACTTTTTCGGCGGGGCCGAGGAGCGGCAGCAATTCCTCCGCCGCGCGGGGGATGGCGGCTTCCACCTGGACGGCCATGTCGCGCGCGATTTTCTCGAGATATTTCGGCGCGACCTTGAGGGAGGCGGCGAGTTCGGCAAGTTGCGGCGGGCCGATTTTTCCCGGCTCGCTTTCGCCGCCGATGCTGAATGCGAAGTTGCGCCCCAGCCCGGCATAAACGCGCGTGCTCATCAGGTCGTAGAACGGGGCAACGCGCAATCCTTCCGCGGTGGCGATCATCTACAGGATTTTGGCATGCGAGTCGTTTTTGCCGACGTACAGGTTGAAGAACAGCCAGCGCAGCACGCTGCGCCGGTCGACCCCGGGGCGCGCGGAAGTCCGCAGGATCTCGAAGCAGTCGCGGAACGAAGGGCCGCCGTCGGCTTCGTACTTGACGTC
>JAQGLR010000152.1 GCA_028292765.1 Massilia sp.
AGGTCGGCGACGCCGTGTTTTCGCGGCCCGACCTGGCGCGCAACGGCACCTACGCCGAATTCGTCGCGATCCGCGCCATCGAGTGCGCGCGCAAGCCGCGCACCATTTCGCACGTCGAGGCGGCCTCACTGCCGCTGGCCGGCATCACGGCCTGGGAAGCGATGATCGACGTGGCGAAGGTGGGACCGGGCCAGCGCGTGCTGGTGCATGCGGGTTCCGGCGGCGTCGGTTCGCTCGCGATCCAGATCGCTAAAGCGGCGGGCGCCACCGTCATCGCGACCACGTCCGGACGCAACCGCGCGCTGGTCGAGTCGCTGGGAGCGGACCAGGTGGTCGACTACACGACGACGAAAGTCGCGGACGCGGTCGAACCCGTGGACGCGGTCTTCGATACGCTCGGCGGCGACGTGCAGGAGGCGTCCTGGTCGCTGCTGAAACCCGGCGGCATCCAGGTGTCGATCATCAGCCCGCCGGACGAGGCGCACGCCGCCGCGCTTGGCGTGCGCGGCGCGTTTGTGTTCATCGGGCCGAACGCACCGGTGCTCGAGCGGCTCGCTGCGATGGTCGATGGCGGCACGCTGCGGCCCGTCGTCGGCGCCGAATTCAGCCTGGACGACATCGTGGCCGCGCATGCGCTCAGCGAGAGCGGGCGCGCGGTCGGCAAGATCGTGCTGTACGTGGGGGCGCCTTGAAGTGTCGTTGTACTGGTCAGTAAATCCTTGGATCATCAGGACGGGAGCCGGTTTTTTCATCAGCGGGACGGTACATCCCTGAAATCGGGCAATGCCGGTGCGTTCGGCTCAAGTGTGCGCCATGGCGCGCGGGGAAGCGTACGACGCCGGCCGCTGCCGCATCGGCTACACTAGCCGCATGTACAACAAGCTCCTGATTCCTATGCCTGCGCCCTGTGCCACCGGAGTTCGCCGTGGATGACCTTTTCAGGCACGAACCCGCCGCGCCGCTCGCCGAAGCGCTGCGCCCGCGCACCATCGACGAGGTGATCGGCCAGAGCCACCTGCTCGGGCCCGGTAAACCGCTGAACCTGGTGTTCAAGTCCGGCAAACCGCATTCGATGATCCTCTGGGGCCCGCCGGGCGTGGGCAAGACCACGCTCGCGCGCCTGACGGCGTATGCGTTCGACTGCGAATTCATCGCCTTGTCGGCGGTGCTGTCGGGCGTGAAGGATATCCGCGCCTCGGTCGAGCAGGCCGAGCAATACCTGGCGCGCGGCAAGCACACGATCCTGTTCATCGACGAGATCCACCGCTTCAACAAGTCGCAGCAGGACGCCTTGCTGCCTTTCGTCGAATCGGGCCTGGTGACGCTGATCGGCGCGACCACCGAAAACCCCTCGTTCGAGGTGAATTCCGCATTGCTGTCGCGCTCGCAGGTGTATGTGCTGAAAGCGCTCACCGACGACGAACTGCGCCTCTTGCTCAAGCGCGCCCAGGAACGGGTGCTGCAGCACCTGAAATTCGACGAGGTGGCGATCAGCACCCTGGTCGGTTACGCCGATGGCGATGCGCGCCGCTTCCTGAACCTGCTCGAGCAAACCAAGACCTCGGCCGAGACGACTGGCATCACGCTGATTTCCGGCGAATTCGTCGACAACGCGCTCACGCTCAACTCGCGCCGCTTCGACAAGGGCGGCGACAACTTCTACGACCAGATCTCGGCCCTGCACAAGTCGGTGCGCGGTTCGCACCCGGACGCGGCCCTGTACTGGCTGTGCCGCATGCTCGATGGCGGCGCCGACGCCAAATACCTGTCGCGCCGCATCGTGCGCATGGCCTGGGAAGACATCGGCCTGGCCGACCCGCGCGCGCTGCAGGTCGCCAACGACGCCGCCACCACCTACGAGCGCCTGTGTTCCCCGGAAGGCGAGCTGGCGCTGGGGCAGGCCGTGGTCTACCTCGCGATCGCCGCCAAGAGCAATGCCGGCTACAACGCCTTCAACGCGGCAATGGCATTCGTGCGCAAGGACAAGTCGCGCGAAGTGCCGGTGCACCTGCGCAACGCACCGACCAGGCTGATGAAGGAACTCGGCTACGGCCACGAATACCGCTACGCGCACGACGAGCCGCACGCCTACGCGGCCGGCGAAACCTACCTGCCCGAAGGCATGCCGGAACCCGGCTGGTACCAGCCGGTGCCGCGCGGGGTGGAGGCGAAGATCGCCGAGAAGCTGGCGTTCCTGCGCCAGCTCGATGAGGACGCGGGAGGGGTGTAATCTCGCCCGGATTCGACGCCAGAACCGGCTGTCCACTTGGTACAATTGCGGTTTTGACATACTGCCGGCCTGACCCATTATCCGCCGACTCACTACCCGATAACCCGACAATGATAGACATCCAACTTCTCCGCAAAGACATCGACACCGTCGCCGCGCGCCTGGCCGCGCGCAAGTTCCAGCTCGACGTGGCCGGCTTCAACGCGCTCGAAGCCGAGCGCAAGGCGATCCAGACCCGCACCGAAGAGCTGCAGGGCAAGCGCAACAGCCTGTCGAAGCAGATCGGCATCCTGAAAGGCAAGGGCGAGGACACGGCCGGCGTGATGGCGGAAGTGGCGGGCCTGGGCGAGGAACTCAAGGCCAACGAAGCGGCCCTCGCCGAGGTGCAGCGCAAGATGGCGGAATTCATGGCAGCCATTCCCAACCTGCCGCACGAGTCGGTGCCCGTGGGTTCAGACGAAACCGGCAACGTCGAAGTGCGCAAGGCCGGCACGCCGCCGGCTTTCGATTTCGACGTGAAAGACCACGTCGACATCGGCGAAAAGCTGGGCCTGGACTTCGACACCGCGACCAAGCTGACCGGCTCGCGCTTCTC
>JAQGLR010000173.1 GCA_028292765.1 Massilia sp.
CGAGCTTCCAGGCGTAGTCGACCCTGGTCCAGGTCTGGGCCGGCGAACCGTCTTTCGAACCCGGCTTGAACTTGCAGGCGGACAGGCCTTTCTGGGCCGCCTTGTCGAGGCCTTTGAAACCGCTCGACTTTTCCAGCTTCGAATCGGCGACGCTGCCGTCGGCGTTGACGAGGAACGACATCGTGGTCGTACCCTGCTCTTCGTTCATCAGCGACGCTTTCGGGTATTCCACCTTGCACTTCGACGGATCGAAGGAGGCCGGGGTTTCAGCGGCGAAGGCCGAGCCGGCGATGGCGGCGAAAGCGACGGTAGCGATGGCGTTCAGGTAAGTTTTTTTCATGATTGTCGTTCCTATCAGGTTTTTGTTGGTCTGCCGCTGACTGACTGCGGTCTTTCAGTGAGTCCGGCGCGCTTCGCCGTGAATTAAAATTCTTCCCATTCGTCGTTGCCTGCCGCGACCGGGGCCTTCTTCGGCCTGGCGGCTGGCTTGCCCGCTGCTGCTGCGGCGGCGGGCTTCTTCAGCGCCGGGCGGGCTGGACGGGCCGCCGGGGTGCGTACCGCCGGCAAGGTCGCCATCCTGGTCGCTACCGGGTTTGCCGCGACCGGCTCGGCGGCCTGCTCTTCGCCATCGACCAGCTTGAAGATGCTGACCACGCGGGCCAGTTCGCCGGCCTGGTCCTGCAGGCTCTGGGCGGCGGCCGCCGCTTCTTCCACCAGGGCGGCATTTTGCTGGGTCATGCTGTCCATCTCGATGATCGACATGTTGACCTGCTCGATGCCGGCGCTCTGCTCGGCGCTGGCGTTGGCGATCTCGCCCATGATGTCGGTCACGCGCTTGACGCTCGCCACCACTTCGTCCATCGTCACGCCGGCCTGGCCGACCAGCTTGCTGCCGCGCTCGACCTTCTCGACCGAGTCGCCGATCAGGGTCTTGATTTCCTTGGCGGCCGCAGCCGAACGCTGGGCCAGGTTGCGCACTTCGGAGGCGACGACCGCGAAACCACGGCCCTGCTCGCCGGCACGTGCCGCTTCCACCGCGGCGTTCAGCGCCAGGATGTTGGTCTGGAACGCGATGCCGTCGATGACGCCGATGATGTCGGCAATCTTGCTGGCCGAGCTGTTGATCTCGCCCATCGTGCCCACCACTTGCGACACCACGTCGCCACCCTTGCGGGCCACGTCCGAAGCGCTGGCCGCGAGGTGGTTTGCCTCACGAGCATGCTCGGCGTTCTGCTTGACCGTGGTGGTCAGGGTTTCCATCGCCGAGGCGGTCTTTTCCAGGGAGCTGGCCTGCAGTTCGGTACGCGAGGACAGGTCGATGTTGCCGGCGGCGATTTCACGCGAGGCGGTGCCGATGGTTTCGGTGCCGCGGCGCACCTGGCTCACGATATCGACCAGGCTGTCACGCATGCCGTTCATTTCGGCCAGCAGGCTGCCTCGTTCGGCGGTGCTGGTGTCGATGGCGATCGACAGGTCGCCATGGGCGATGCTGCCGGCGATCCTGGTGGTGTAGTCGGGCTCGCCGCCGAGTTGCTTGATCAGGCCGCGGGTGATGATCCAGGCAGCCGCTGCGCCCAGGGCGAGGGCCAGCACCAGCATGATCGACATGAAGTTACGGGCGTTGATGAAGGCGTCATGCGCATCCTCCTGGCTCTGGGCGCTCTGCCTGTCTTCCAGCGCGACCAGCTTTTCCAGCGCTTCGGTCCACTTCTTCTGGACCGGACGCACTTCGCGGATCATGACGCGGGTGGCGTCCATGGCGTTGTTGGCCAGGTACAGCTCGGATGCCTTGGCAATCGCCGGCATGGCTGCCATTTCGTATTGCCTGATCTCGGCCAGCAGCGCCTTCTCGGCATCGGTGCCGGCGGCGGCGAAGATGCGCGCGACTTTTTGCTGGGCTTCGTCGTACTTGGCGGTCTGGTCCTTGAAACGCTTGAGTTCCGGCTCCATCTCGCTGGCGTCCGTCATCAGCGTCAGCACGCGCAGGGAAGCGAGGCGGTCGTGCACATTCGTGCGCATCTCGATAACGGAGCGGCTCGAGACGTTGTTGACGCTGACCACGTGGTCGAGCCGGTCCTGGATCTCCGCCATGCGCCAGATACCGACCACGGTCACGGCGACCAGCAGCACCAGCACCAGGGCGAAGCCCAGCCCCAAGCGCATCCCGACTTTCATCTTCGATAAATTCATTTCGCCTTCCTGTTTATTGATCAGATTTGCTTCGGTCTTCACTTGTCGCCCGGCCCCGCAGGACTGCCACATTTCCGAACTGCAAGTATTTTTCTTAGGATAAATCAAACCTGGTTGCCAGGCCTGAAATTTGTGCATCCGCAGGCGCGGTCCGCTGGCGGAACCCCGTCCTGCAGCAAATCTACAATCCCGCAGCGAAATTATGGAGTGGGTCTTGCCTTAGAGCAAGCAGTGGCGCGATTTGTCTACACAAATTGCTATTTCCGTGTAGCAAATTTCCTACACGAAAGAAATAGACACGCCGACATCTTGTCGATGTCGCTACCGGCAAGGATGGTGTGACAACACATCGGTGCGCCGGGCGGCGCGTGTTGCGCAGCTTTGGAGGGGAGTACTGCGGCAGGTCCGCTGCCGCAGTGCGGGAGCGGACGGACAACCGAATCAATCAGAGGCTGCGGATCTGGCTTGCCGCTTCGAGCAGCAGGCGCGGGTCGCCGCTGGCCAGCTTCTTCGGGTCGGACAGCATCTGGCGGAACGCGCGCGCGCCGGGCAGGCCCGCGGTCAGGCCCAGCATGTGGCGCGTGATGCTGTTGAGCTTGAGGCCGCGCCCGCCATGCTGCGCGAGCTGGTCGGCGATATACGGCACCATCGCCGCCAGCACCTCGGCGCGGGACTTGGGCGCGGCCGTGGCGCCGTAGAAGCGCGCGTCCCAGTTCGCCATCACCCAGGGGTTGTGATAAGCCTCGCGGCCCAGCATGACGCCGTCCACGCGTTCGAGGTGCAGCGCGATCTCGTCGTCGCCCTTCACGCCGCCGTTGATGATGATTTCCAGTTCCGGGAACTCGCGCTTGAGCTGATAGGCCACTTCGTAGCGCAGTGGCGGGATCTCGCGGTTTTCCTTCGGCGACAGGCCCTTCAGGATGGCGTTGCGGGCGTGGACGATGAAGGTGCGGCAGCCGGCGTCGGCAACGGTGCCGACGAAATCGCGCACGAAGCCATACTCCTCGCTGTGGTCGATGCCGATCCGGTGCTTGACGGTGACGTCGATCGTCACCGCGTCGCGCATCGCCTTGACGCAGTCGGCCACCAGTTGCGGCTCATTCATCAGGCAGGCGCCGAACGCGCCCTTCTGCACCCGCTCCGAGGGGCAGCCGCAGTTCAGGTTGATTTCGTCATAGCCCCACTCCTGGCCGAGCTTCGCGCTTTTCGCCAGGTCGGCCGGTTCGCTGCCGCCCAGCTGCAGGGCGATCGGGTGCTCGACCTCGTCGTAGCGCAGGTGGCGCTCGACGTCGCCGTAGACCAGGGCGCCGGTGGTCACCATCTCTGTATACAACCAGGTATGGCGGGTGATCTGGCGGTGGAACACGCGGCAGTGGCGGTCGGTCCAGTCCATCATCGGGGCCACCGACAGGCGGCGTCCGCTGGCCGGGGCCTTCGTCTGGAGCGCCGGCGCGTTGCCGGGTGCGGTATCTGCTGCGTTCATGGTTGTCCTGGAAAACGGCCGGAGGGAGGGAGGCGGTGCCGGCGGCGAAGGGGGCATATTTTACCGCAAGGCCGGGGGCGCGGCAGAGGAGCCCGGCACCTTACCCGCCGTGTTGTCGGCATGTCATGCATTCCAGACTTCTGAAAATAATTTAAGGAAAATTGCCGTACGGCACTTAATGGATCTGCGGAAACAGTCGTCTTGTACTTGTGAGAGCGCGAAAGAGCGCTACCTTCAACCGGATTCACCCAATACTAGGAGTTCACCATGCTGAGCCTGCACACCAACAACGCCGCCCTGTCCGCACAAAGCTCCATCGGCCGTACCCAAGGTGGCCTGTCGACCTCGATGACCCGCCTGTCGACCGGCTTCCGCATCAACTCGGCTTCGGACGACGCGGCCGGCCTGCAGATCGCTACCCGCCTGAAAGCCCAGACCAGCGGCATGGCCGTTGCAATGCGCAACACCCAGAACGCCACGTCGATGATCCAGACCGCCGGCGGCGCGCTGGCTGAGATCAAGAATATGCTGATCCGCATGAAAGACCTGGCAACGCAGGGCGCAGACGGTTCGTCGAGCGCGGCCGACATCACGGCGCTGGACGCCGAATTCACCGATCTGAAAGCGGAGATTGCCAACGTCATCAAGAACACGACGTTCGGCGGCACGGCGCTGCTCGATAGCACGGCGACGACCAAAACCGGCTTTGCAGCAGCCACGGTGACGTTCCAAATCGGCGCAACCAGCAATGAAAAGATGGACATCGCGATCGGTACGAAAGTTGGCGAGATCGAGAGCCTCTCCAAGGCCTTGACCATGACCGCAGCCGGAGCAGCAAACACGGCCATCGACGCTGTACAAACGGCCATCGACAAGGTCAGCGAGGTCGACTCGGCACTGGGTGGCGCGGCCAACCGCCTGTCGCACGTGTACAACAACCTGTCGAACATCAGCACGAACACCAAGGCCGCTATCGGCCGTATCATGGACACCGACTTCGCCACCGAAAGCGCGAACATGACGAAAAACCAGATGCTGACGCAAGCCGGCACCGCGATGCTGAAGCAGTCGAACCAGATGTCGCAGATGGTCATGTCGCTCCTGCAGTAATCCCGGCTTTCCCCGGCTGACCCCAGCCAGGAGCCTCAAGGGCCAGCCGCTTACAGGCTGGCCTTTTTTTATGTGGACGCGCCATGACCACCATTACCTCGATCGTTCCCCTGCTGCCCCCGACCGTGCCGCCCTTGCGGACGGCCGCCGTCTCGGCCGTGGCCCCCATTGCGTTTGCCGCTCACGAGGCCGGGCTGCCGCTGCCGCAGTCGACGCCGCTGCCCAGCCCGGCGGCGCCCGGCGCCGGCGCCGATCAAGGAGACGGCGCCGCGATGCGCCCGGACCAGGTATTCATGTCGCGCCAACTGGTCTTCCCTCACGATGGGCGCACACTGGCCGGGAACTGGCGTGCGCTGGTCGGCAATGTCGGCGCGCAGCTCGCTGAGCGCGAGCTGCGCGCGCGCAGCGGTGCCTTGCCGGCGGCGCTGCTGGTGAATGTGCAGGATGGACGGGCGCCCGGCCGCGCCTTCGATGCCCACGTCCAGCCGGCCGACCCCTGGCGCTTCACGGTGCATGCGGGCAGTGCGCAGGCGCAGCATCTGCAGGTATTGCGCAAGGCGGCCGATGGACAGTCCGGCCGCCGGCGCCGCCCGCGCGCGGCCTTGCGCCTCGAACTCGAACTGAGCGACGGTACGCATGTCGCGGTGCAGGTCGAGCCGGTGCCGGGAGGCGTGGCGATCGAAATGGCCGCGCCCGATGCGGCAACGCTGGCGCGCATGCGCAGCTTGCAGCCGGCGTTCGACGCGGCGGTGGAGCGGGCCGGCCTGGTCGTGCTACGCTGGAGTTTCCTGCATGGGGTCCTGACCGGCGGATCGGCGCAAGGGTCGGCACATGCCTCGCTCACGGCCGAGGATGTGGCCGACGTGTTGACCATGCCGGTGTTCCGGGCGGTGGCGGAGATGGCCCTGTTGTTGCCGGCGCAGCGATGAAATCTTAGTTCATCGCTGCTTGGCCTACCGTCAGCCCACCGTCCCCACGATCGCCACTTCCCGGTTCTCGGGAATCTCGTTATACGACAGCACATTCAGGCCCGGCGCGAACAGCTTCGCGTAACGGGCCAGCAGCGGGCGCACCTGCGGCAGCACCAGCAGCAGCGGCGGCGTGTGCTGCCCCTTCATCTGCTCGCGCGCCACCGGCATGTTGATCTGCAGCTGAGACAGCAGCTGCGGGTCGATCGGGTAGTTGTCCAGCGCGACCTTGCCGCCGCCGCTCTGGCGTGCCTGGTTCAGGGAGCCGAGCAGCATGTTCTCGAGTTCGGCCGACAGGTTAAAGGCCGGCATGTCCTTCTTCTTGCCGAACAGGTTCGAGACGATCTGGCGGCGCAGCGCGCAGCGCACTTCGGCGGCCAGCAGGATCGGGTCCTTGGTGGTCTCGGAGGCGTCCAGCAGCGTGGTGCCGATCGCGACGATGTCCTTCAGCGACACGCCCTCGGCCAGCAGCACGCGCAGTACGCGCAGCAGCTGGGTGTGGTTCAGCGCCTTGTCGAGCGAGGCGGCGAGTTTCGGCGACAAGGCGGTGAGGCGTTCCATCAGCGCCGGCACGTCTTCGTGGCGGAACAGTTCGTGCAAGTGGTCGCGGATGACCTTCGAGCAGTGGGTCGCGATCACGCTCGGCACCTCGACCACCTGGTAGCCCAGGCCCAGCGCATGGCCCTTCTGGTCGGGCGTGATCCAGGTCACGGCCATGCCGAAGGCGGGCTCCAGGCCCGGGATGCCATCGAGCTCGCCGTACACGCTCGGCGAGGGGATCGCCATCAGGTATTCGGGATGCACCTCGCCCTCGGCCACCACCACGCCGGACAGGCTGACCGAATACTGGGAGGGGCGCAGCGCGAGGTCGTCGCGCACGCCGATGCTTGGCAACACCACGCCCATCGATTCGGACAGGCTCTGGCGGATGCCCTTGATGCGCTTGGTGAGCTGCTCGCCCTGCGCCTTGTCGACCATGCCGACCAGCTTGTAGCCGACCGCTACCGAGATCGGCTGCACCACCGGCAGCTGCTCCCAGTCGAGGTCGGGGGCGCGATCGTCGCGCAGCGCCGCTTCGATCGCGGCCACGCCCGCCGTATCCGGCGCCTGCACGCGGTTGGTCAGGCGCCAGCCGGCATAGATCAATACGGCGGCGAACACGAAGAACACGAGTTTCGGCATGCCCGGCACCAGGGCCAGGATGATCATCACGCCGGCGGCGGCGAACAGCGTCGTCGGCTGGGCCAGCAACTGGCTGCC
>JAQGLR010000206.1 GCA_028292765.1 Massilia sp.
CTGGCCCGCGAGCGCGCCGACCAGGTCGCGCTGACCTCGGCCTTTGCCCGCGCCGGCGCCGAAGCGCGCGCCCTCGAAGAAGCGCGCGCGCTGGCCCACGTCGAGCACGAACGCGCCTCGATCGCGCAGGCCCAGGCCGACTCGCAGCGGGTCGCCGCCGACACCCTGCGCGCACGCCTGCAACTGGAAAAGGAATTGCGCGACGCCGCCATCCACCGCGAGCGGGTCGAACAGATGGCCGCCGCCAGCGCCGAGGCGCGGGTGCAGGCCGAGGCGCGCATCGTCGTCGCCACCGAGGCACGCATCGACGCGGACCGCAAGCTGCGCGAAGCGGCCGAACTGCGCGCCGAAGCCGAGCACGAAGCGGGCCAGCAAGTCGAAGCACGCCTGCAGGCGGAATCGGAAGCGGCATTGCACGCGCAACAACGCGCCCAAGCCGACCGTGCCGCCGCCGAAGCGGCCGCACTGGAAGCGCGCGAACAGGAACGCGAACGGGAATTGGCCGAACAGCGCGCCGCCCAGGCCCAGGCAGCGGCCGAAGCGCGCGCGCAAGCCAACGCCGCGCAAGCCGCCGCGATCGAACTCGAGGCCCAGGAGGCCGCGCTTGCCCGCGAAGCGGCGGCGCTGGCGCAGCGCCGGCAGCAGCAAGCCACGCAACTGGCGCAAGCCGAGCGCGAGCGCCTGGCCAGCGAGGAAGCGGCATTGGCGCGGCTGGAAGAAAAGCTGGCCCTTGAACGCGAGCTGGCCGCCGCCGCGCAGGAGCGTGCCAAGGCAGAGCTCCACGCGGCGTCGCTGCTGCGCGAGCAGCTTGAGGCCGAGCGCCGCACCGCCGACGCCCGGCAAGCGGCGCTGGCTGCGCAGCGCGAGGAAGCGGCGAAGGTGTTCCAGGAAGCGGCGAGCGAGGAAGCGGCTGCAGCGGCCGCCGAGGCGCGGACCCATGCCGCGGCCGAGCTGGCGCGCTTGCAGGAGGAGCGCGCTGCCGGCGAGGAAGCAGCCTTGCGCGCGACCGTCGCCCTGGCCGAAACGGAGCAGCAGGCAGTGCTGGCCGCGCGCGATGCGGTGGCGCTGGCGGAAAGCGAGCTGGCAGCCCAGCGCGAGCGCCTGGACGCGGAAACGCGCGCCAGCGAAGCGACCTCGGCGCGCCTGGCCTCCGAACAGGAAGCGCTGCTCGCCGCCCGCGTGCGCGCCGAAGCCGAGGAAGAAGCGGCGCGCCTCGCGCGCGAGCGCGAACTGGCCGAGGCAGCAGCCGCGCAAGCGGCCCTGGAAAAGCGCGACGCCCAGCGCGCGCTGATCGAGCACGCCCAGGCCCACGCCGACATGCAGCGCAAGACGGCCGCCACCACCCAGCAGATGGCCGACGCCCGGCGCGAGCTGCTGGCGCTGGAAACGAAGCGGCTGGAAGAGCAGGCCGCCGAGCTGTCGGCGACGGAGGACGCGATCAACGACCGCAAGGCCGAAGCCGGCCAGCGCGCGGCGTCGGAGAACATCACCCGCGAAGTCCTGGGCCGCCTGAAGCAGCTGCCCTCGGCCCAGCAAGCCGCCGCCCGCCTGGCCGAAGTCATCATGCACCAGCGGCGCTCGGGGAACGATTAAAGGGGGGGGCGCGCGCCGTGAATTCGTTTAATTCGACGAAACGCCGGCTTACTGCACGACCGCCGCCGGCGCATCGCTCGGCGCCACCGGATTCTTCGGCCCGGTATTCACGCCTGTGACGAAATACTCGGTCTCGCCAAAGCAGCTGGTCGGCACGCCGCGGTGCTGTTCATAGCTGACCTCGACGCGCTGGCCCATGGTCGACTCCAGCTTTTGTACGAGGCTGTCATCGCGCACCGTAAAGGTGAAGCGCTCGGGGATCGCGCCTGGCATGCTCGAGAGCAGGATTTCGCCTTCCCAGGTCTTGCACAGCCAGCCCTTCTTCGAGAATTTCTGCAAATAACCGGCGCGCGTGCCTTCGGAGTACGACCAGGTCAGCGTGAACCAGGTGTACAGTCCGAACACGACGACGAGGGCGACGATCAGGGACAGCAGGATGGCGATGGAGCGTTGGGGCAGGGCTTTCGGCATGGTTGTTTTTAGTTGGATCAGGTAGAAGGGAGAACCCGGCGGTGTGCAGGGACGTTGTGCGCCATTCTGCCACGCCGCCCCGGATTGTCAAAATGGCAGCGCGCTTGCGCGACCAATTACGCCACTTCGGCCTTGTCGCGCGCCTCCTCCAGCTCGGTGCGCTTGCGATGGCGGATCGACGACCACAGCGACACGGCGATGAACGCCAGCCCCGACAGGCCCGTGAACCATTCCGGAATGTGGTAATGGACATTCGCGAACATGATCAGCGCCAGGATGCCGATCGCATAATGCGCGCCATGCTCGAGGTAGATGAATTCCTGCAGCGTGCCCTTGTAGACCAGGAACACCGTCATCGAGCGCACGAACATCGCGCCGATCGCCAGTCCCAGCATGATGATGACGACGTCGTTGGTGATGGCAAAGGCGCCAATCACGCCGTCGAAGCTGAACGAGGCATCCAGCACTTCGAGGTACAGGAAGCCGCCGATACTGCCCTGGGAGATCATCTTGCCGATGGTCGGGTCTGCTTCCTCTTCCTCGAGCAGGCTGCTGATCCACTTGACGCCGATATAGATCAGGACCCCGACGACGCCGGCAATGAGCACGGCCAGCTTGCGCTCCTCGGGCATCAGGCTCATCGCGAAGAACACGGCCAGCAGGGTGAGCAAGGTGGCCAGGCCTTCGGAACCGTACTTGCCGAGCTTTTCCTCGATCCAGCCGAGCCAGTGCAGTTCCTTCTGGCTGTCGAACAGGAAATTCAGGAACACCAGCATCAGGAAGGCGCCGCCGAAGGCCGACACCTCGGCGTGGTGCTCGGTCAGGTGGCGCGAATATTCATCCGGGGTCTCGATCGCCATGTTCCAGACGTCGGCCATGCCGAGGCCGGTGGCGACCGAGACGATCACGAGCGGGAACAGCAGGCGCATGCCGAACACCGCCACCAGGATGCCGACGGTAAGGAAGAGCTTGCGCCAGAATTCGTTCCAGTGCTTCAGCACCGACGCGTTGACGACCGCATTGTCGAACGACAGCGAGACTTCGAGTACGCCCAGCACCGCCGTGATCCACAGCGCGCTGGCAAGGCCGGCCATGCCGCCACGCTCGTAGCCCCACCAGCCAGCCAGGATCATCAGCACGACAGTAACAGCAATGGAAATCCTGAAGTGCCGCATGCCGCTCCCTTTCATTCATATTGGTTGAAATGCCACAGTTTTCGAGAATCTTACGCGTCGGCGGGGGAGGGCGGCGCAGCGCAGGTCGCCGCCGCCGATTGCTTCTGCGATAATTCCGCGCGGCACGCACGAACGCCATCCGCATGCATACACAATAGGACATCATGGACTTCGCTTATCTCATCACGCCGGTGCTGACCTGGATGGTCGTCGGCCCGATCAAATTCCTGATCAACAGCGCGCGCCAGCGCCGCTGGGCCTTCAACCTGGTCGGCAATGGCGGCTTTCCGAGCAATCACAGTTCGGTCGTCACCGCCATGGCGACGCTGATCGCGCTGCGCGAAGGGATCGATCATCCGGCCTTTGGCGTGGCGCTCACGCTTGCCTTCATCGTGATGATCGAAGCCAACAGCCTCCGCCAGCACGTGGGACGCCAGGCCGCCGCCATCAACCGCCTGGCCGTGGCCGCTGTCAATTCTACTTCCGGCCACACGACCCTGCGCGAGCGCATGGGCCATACGCTGGTGGAGATCTGCGGCGGCATCGCCACCGGCATCGGCATGGGCTTCCTTGTTCACGCCCTTTTCAGCGCATGAACCAGCACCGGCACAGTATGCATTTCGTCCTGCGCGCTTGCAGTCCATCGCGCCAGAATGCAGTTCATCCATACAAAACCGCAGTGGGCGGGATCGTCAATTGACGGGTGGAGCCGCCGCCCGGATACTGCGCGCTGAAGATATCCATTCCAATTCCATAAAAATATTCAGTGTCCAATCGGGAGACCCAACTCATGCTGCGCAACACTCTGCTCGTCCTTGCCGTCGCGTCCGCCCTGGGCGCCTGCGGCAAGGACGCGAAAGACCCCAAGGCCGCGGCCAAGGACAACAAACCGAGCCAGCTGCTGGTCGCACCCCAGGATTTGCTGACGGTGCAAAACGATTCGCTCGCGTCCGGTCCGGTGGTCACGGGCTCGATCCAGCCTGAACGCCGCGCCGACCTGCGCGCCGAGGTCTCGTCCGTTGTGCTGCAGGTGTTGAAGGAAAACGGCGAAGTGGTCAGGCGTGGCGACCTGCTGGTGAAGCTCGACGAAGCGGCGATCCGCGACAGCCTGCTGTCGGCCGACGCCGGCGTGCGCGCGGCATCCCAGGCGCTCGAGCAGGCGAATCGCCAGCTCGAGCGCCTCAAGACCCTGCGCGCCTCGGGCATGACCTCGGCCGCGGCCCAGGACGAAGCCGAAGTGCGCCGCAACAGCGCGCAGAGCGAGCTGTCGGCAGCCAGGAGCCGCGCAGCCAGCGCGCGCCAGCAGATTTCGCGCACCCAGGTGCGCGCGCCCTTCGATGGCATCGTCAGCGACCGCAAGGTCTCCGCCGGCGACACCGCCACCCCGGGCAAGGAACTGGTCAAGGTGATCGACCCGGCCAGCATGCGCTTCGAGGGCCGCGTCTCGACCGACAAGATCGCCCAGGTCCAAGTCGGCCAGCCGGTCAAGTTCCATATCAACGGTTACGGCAACCAGCAATTCACGGGCGTCGTCAAGCGCATCGACCCGTCGGCCAACGACATCACGCGCCAGGTCGAGGTGCTGGGTGGTTTGACCGGCGAACAACCCCGTGTTGCGGGGTTGTACGCCGAGGGGCGGATCGACGCCGCCACGTCGAATGCGCTGATGCTGCCGGAAAGCGCCATCGTGAAAGCGGGCGACAAGCACTATACCTGGCGCGTGAAGGACGCGACGCTGGCCAAAGTGGACTTGCAGGTGGGCATGCGCGACCAGCGCACCGGCAACATCGAGATCAAGTCGGGTCTCGCCGCCGGCGACACCGTGCTGCGCAACCCGAGCTCGAACCTGAAGGACGGCCAGAAGGTGGAATTGACGGGCACTACGCCACGGGTCGCCGCGGCTGAGGCTGCTGCCAAAGGAAACTAAGCCATGTTCCTTTCCAATTTCGCTGTCAAGAAGCCGATCGCGACGATCGTGCTGATCCTGGGCATGATGTGCATGGGCCTGCTGGCGCTGTCCAAGCTGCGCGTCAACCAGGAACCGGACGTCGACATCCCGGTGATCGTCGTCAGCATCCCGTATCCGGGCGCCTCTCCCGAAACGAGCGAGCGCGAGATCATCGACCGCCTGGAAAAGCAGCTGCAAAGCGTGCAGGGCGTGACCGAGGTCGAGTCGTATGCGAACGAAGGCAGCGCCACGCTGGTGCTGCAGTTCGACTTCAAGCGCAACCTGATCGAAGCCTCCGACGACGTGCGCAACGCCATCTCGGCCGTGCGCTACAAGCTGCCGACCGAGATGCGCGAACCGA
>JAQGLR010000259.1 GCA_028292765.1 Massilia sp.
CACGCGGCAGCCGCGGCCAGCGCGGCCCTGGCGGCGTTCGCGCGCAGCGAGGCCGAGCTGCGCGAACGGCGTCTTGCGCGCGCGGCCCTCTTCGAAGGCCGCGCCGTAGGGGAAATCGAGGAAGTCCTGCGCCGCGCCGTGGCCGGCGCGCGCGATTCCCTGGCCGCGCGCCAGGCGCTGGCGGGCGACACCGCGTTACGCGAAACGCGTGTCCGCAGCAGCTTGACCCAGGCCCAGGAACGCATCGGCGCGCTGCAGGACGATGCGCGCGATGCGGGCGCGCGCCTGGCGGACTGGTTTGAAGACTACGCGGCCCATCACGCCGACCTGGAACCGGTCGCCAACCAGGCGCAGCTCTCCAGCCTGCTGGCCGTGGGCGCCGCCTGGCTGGCCCAGGAGCGCACTGCGCTGGCGGAACTGGATGCGGCGCTGGACAGGGCGGCAGCCGTGCTGGCCGAGCGCAAGACCCAGCGCGACCTGCACGAGGAAAGCGCCGCAGCCGACGGGGCGATGCCGGACGCCGCAGCCGTTGCCGACGCGCTCGAAGCGGTGCTGGAAGAACGCAGCGCCGTGCACGAACGGGCAACCGGCTTGCGCCTGCAGGCCGCGCAGGACGACGAGCGGCGCGCCAGGGCGCAATCGATGCTGGCCGAGATCGAACGCCAGCAAGCGATCGAGCAGCGCTGGGGGCGCTTGTCCGAACTCATCGGCTCGGCAGACGGCAAGAAATTCCGCAACTACGCCCAGCAGTTCACGCTCGACGTGCTGCTCGGCTACGCCAACAGCCACCTCGGGCAACTCGCGAAACGCTACCGCCTGGAGCGCGTCGACAATGCCGGCGCCCCCTCGCTCGGGCTGATGGTGCGCGACCAGGACATGGGCGGCGAAATCCGCTCGGTCAATTCGCTCTCGGGCGGCGAATCCTTCCTCGTGTCGCTGGCGCTGGCGCTGGGCCTGGCCTCGCTGTCGTCGAACCGGGTGCGGGTCGAGTCGCTGTTCATCGACGAAGGCTTCGGCTCGCTCGACAGCGACACGCTCGGCATCGCGATGGACGCGCTCGACGCGCTGCAATCGATGGGCAGGAAGGTCGGCGTGATCTCGCACGTGCACGAGATGACGGAGCGGATCGCGGCCAAGATCCAGGTGCGGCCGGCGGGAGGGGGCAGCAGCGCGGTGAGCGTCGGCGTTTGACCGCCGTTGTACAATGCCGCCTTTGCACATTCACGCTAAAACAACATGAAACCGGCCCGCACCCTCACCTTCAAATGCGCCAAGTGCGCCAAACCTGTCACGGTCTACCTGCAGAAGGTCTCGGCCTGCTCGCACATCCAGCCTTACCAGGGCATCTGCGGCTGCGGCGAGCTCAGGCGCCACGCGACCGGCAGTCCGGACGCGGTAAAGTCGTACCTGGAAGCTGCCGACGGCAACTGGCACCACCACCATTAATATGACGCGCATCGAATGGGTTGAAGGCGGCGAGACGCGCTCCGCGCTGTGGCGTTCCGAGAGCGGCTGGCCGGCGCCAAAAAAGGCCGTGATCGCGGACGACACGATGGCCGCCGACACGGCATACCGCCTCGCGCTCGACGGCACCGCCCTGCTCTGGCGCGGCGACTTCCAGAACGCGCGCCAGCTGGTGCAGGCACTCGCGCGCCGCATCGACCACAAGGGCTCGCGCGCGAAGCGGGGCAAGGCGACCAAGGCGGCGGCCACGCTCACCGAGAGTTTCCACCGCCACCGCCTGGCGCAGTTGCAGCGCGCCCGCACCCTGGCCATGCTCGTGATCCCGTTCGATGCCGACTACACGATTCCGCTGCGCCGCGCGCCCGACGTGCGCCAGGCCTGCAACGAAGCCTACGGCGCCGCGACCGAACCCTTCGTCATCTCGCTACGCGAGTTGCTGGGCCTGATCGGTGCGCACGAATGGCGCAGCAAGGGCGTCCACATTCCCGCGCTCGACGCACGGATCCACCCCTGGTACGGCGTCTTTTCGCCGGTGCGCGGCGAATACGTCGAACTGGTGGCGCAAGCCGCCCTGCCTTTCAAAACCGGCCTGGCCTTCGACATCGGCGCCGGCACCGGCGTACTGTCCGCCGTGCTGGCGCGGCGCGGCTTGCAGCGCGTGGTCGCCACCGACATGGACGAGCGTGCGCTCGGCTGCGCGCGCGAGAACATCGAGCGCCTCGGGCTGGCGTCCCAGGTCGAGCTGGTGAAGGCGGACCTGTTCCCCGAGGGCCAGGCCGACATCGTGGTCTGCAACCCGCCCTGGCTGCCGGGCAAACCCAGTTCGGCCATCGAATACGCGATCTACGACCCGGACAGCCGCATGCTGCGCGGCTTCCTGGGAGGCGTCAAAGCGCACCTGGCGCCCGGCGGCGAAGGCTGGCTGATTTTGTCCGACCTCGCCGAACACCTCGGCCTGCGTTCGCGCGAGCAGCTGACCGGCTGGATCGCCGCCGCGGGCCTGGTGGTGGCCAGCCGCCACGACGTGCGCCCGACCCATTCGAAAGCGCTCGACGCCGACGATCCGCTGCACGCGGCGCGGTCGCGGGAAGTGACTTCGCTGTGGCGCTTGCGGGCCGCGTAACCGACAACTGACTGATTTTCTCCAACATTTGCATCCTGGCGCGCGAAGCAGTACAATAGCGCTGCGGGGTGGAGCAGTCTGGCAGCTCGTCGGGCTCATAACCCGAAGGTCACAGGTTCAAATCCTGTCCCCGCAACCAAACACTTAGCTTTAAACGAGCCCGACTCTTGTAGTTGGGCTTTTGTTTTCTGGGCCCAGCGACGCCGGATGAGAGACAAGAAAGACAACGCGACGATCGATCTGCCGGGTTTCGAACCCGCCGCCCCGCTCGAAGCCGGCGCGGGCGCTACCGATTCTCTGCGCACCACAACGCGTCCCCGTCGCACATCCCTGAAGCAGGAACAGGTTTCCCTGTTCGAAGAAACCGATACCACCGGCCTGCCAGTCTGGCGCCGCGACGATAACCTTGATCTGACCGGCCTGCCGGTCTGGGCGCCGGACTCCTGAGTACTCAT
>JAQGLR010000279.1 GCA_028292765.1 Massilia sp.
CCGCCGGCTGCATCGGCCACGCCGCCGGCGATGGCGCCTGGAGCAACGCCAGCCGCCGCCGCAGCGGCTGCCGGCGCGAACACGCTGGTGCTGGCCGTGCGCGAGGATTCGTGGATCGAGGTGCGTCCGCAAGGCGGCAAGGCCCTCATCTCGCGCCTGGTAAAAGCAGGCAGTACCGAGACGCTCGAGATTCCGGACGGGGCCACGCTGACCGTCGGCAATCCGGGCGGTGTGTCGGCAACGCTGCGCGGCGCCGCTGTCGTGCTGCCGCCGATGGCAGGCAAGACGGTTTCGCGCGTTGTGCTGAAGTAACGGCTGAAGTAACGACATACAGAACCATCATGCGGAACCGCCCGGCCATCGCGCCGGGCTTGGCGCCTTGACCCACCGCCGCCCTGAAACAACGTACAACGAGCAAAGCAATGACTTCTATGAACCTGCCAATTCCTTCCGGACCGATGACGCGCCGCGCCAGCCGCCGCGTGCTGGTCCAGCATGGCGAGCGCAAGGTCTGGATCGGTGGCGACGCCCCGGTGGTGGTGCAGTCGATGACCAACACCGACACCGCCGACGTGATCGGCACGGCGATCCAGATCAGGGACCTGGCGCGCGCCGGCTCCGAGATAGTGCGCCTCACCGTCGACAAACCGGAGGCGGCCGCTGCCGTGCCGGCGATCCGCGAGCAGCTCGACAGGATGGAAGTCGACGTGCCGCTGGTCGGCGACTTTCACTATAACGGCCACATCCTGCTGCGCGACTTCCCGGAATGCGCTTCGGCGCTGTCGAAGTACCGTATCAATCCGGGCAACGTGGGGCAGGGCGCCAAGCGCGATGCCCAGTTCGCGCAGATGATCGAAGTGGCAATCGAGCACGACAAGCCGGTGCGCATCGGCGTCAACTGGGGCAGCCTCGACCAAAACCTGCTGGCGCGCATCATGGATGAAAATGCCGCGCGCGCGAACCCGTACTCGGCCCAGGCCGTGATGTACGAAGCCCTGATCACGTCGGCAATCGAGAATGCCGTGCGCGCCGAGGAAATCGGCATGGCGCGCGACAAGATCATCCTGTCGTGCAAGGTGTCGGGCGTGCAGGACCTGATCGCCGTGTACCGCGAACTGGCGCGCCGCTGCGACTACCCGCTGCACCTGGGCCTGACCGAGGCCGGCATGGGCAGCAAGGGCATCGTCGCCTCGACCGCCGCGCTGTCGGTGCTGCTGCAGGAAGGCATCGGCGACACGATCCGCGTCTCGCTGACCCCCGAGCCGGGCGGCGACCGCACGAAGGAAGTCGTCGTGTCGCAGGAAATCCTGCAAACGATGGGTCTGCGCAAGTTCACGCCGATGGTGATCGCCTGCCCGGGTTGCGGCCGCACCACCTCGACCGTGTTCCAGGAACTGGCCGACAACATCCAGACCTTCCTGCGCGAGCAGATGCCCGAATGGAAGAAGTCGTATCCGGGCGTGGAGGGGATGAACGTGGCCGTCATGGGCTGCATCGTCAACGGGCCGGGCGAATCGAAACATGCGAACATCGGCATCAGTTTGCCGGGCACCGGCGAATCGCCGGCGGCGCCGGTGTTCGTCGATGGGCAGAAAGTGGCGACGCTGCGCGGCGAGCGTATCGTCGATGAGTTCCAGACGATTGTTCTGGAATACGTGAAGAAGAACTACGGCAAGACCGCCGAAATCGCGATTTAACGTAGGGTGGGCACCGCGCCCACGCGGAACCATGCGTCGCGTTGACGCCTTTTGGGATGCCGCGTTTGCTCGACGTTCCGCGTGGGCACGGGGTGCCCACCCTACCGAACCGAAGAATGTAGATATGTCCAAACCAGAAAAAATCGTCGCCGTCAAAGGCATGAACGACATCCTCCCCGCTGACGCACCGCTCTGGGAGTTGTTCGAAAACACGGCCGAAACCATCCTGAAGAGCTACGGCTACCAGAAGATCGTCACGCCGATCGTCGAGGAAACCGGGCTGTTCGCGCGCGCCATCGGCGCCGTCACCGACATCGTCGAGAAGGAGATGTATTCCTTCACCGATTCGATGAACGGCGACCAGCTGACGCTGCGTCCGGAAGGCACGGCCGGCGTCGTGCGCGCCGTGCTCGAGCACAACATGGTCTACGACGGCCCGAAGCGCCTCTGGTACAAGGGACCGATGTTCCGCCACGAGCGTCCGCAGCGCGGCCGTTACCGCCAGTTCTTCCAGTTCGGCGCGGAAGCGGTCGGCTTTGCCGGTCCGGACATCGACGCCGAACTCATCATGCTGTGCCGCCGCCTGTGGGACGACCTCGGCCTGTCGAACGTGCGCCTGGAACTCAATTCGATCGGCAACGCCGAGGAGCGCCTGCGCCACCGCGCCGACCTGATCGCGTATTTTGAGTCGCACGCCGCGATTCTGGACGCCGAAGCCCAGCGCCGCCTGCACAGCAATCCGCTGCGCATCCTTGACACCAAGAATCCTGCCATGCAGGAAATGGTGAACGGCGCGCCGAAGCTGCTGGACTACCTGGGCGAGGAGTCGCTGGCGCACTTCGAGGGCCTCAAGCGCCTGCTCGACCGTAACAACGTGCAGTACACGGTGAACACGCGCCTGGTGCGCGGCCTCGATTACTACAACCGCACCGTGTTCGAATGGGTG
>JAQGLR010000333.1 GCA_028292765.1 Massilia sp.
CAAGGCGGCCGCCAAGACGGGCGCCAAGGCGGGGAAATCGAAGGGCTCCACCAAGCGTGTGGCCGCTCCCAAAGCCCAGGCCACCAAGGCAGGAAAGCCATCCGGCAGCAAGGGCAAGGCCGCTGCCGCCGCTGTCGCCACAACTGCCGCCACCGCCGTGGCCGCAAGCGCGCAAGCCCGGTCGCCGGCGCCGGCATCGAGCGAAAAGCGCCTCGACCGCCGCGCCGATGCGCTCGCCATGCAGTACCTCACCGCCTTGTGGCGCATCGATCCGGAAGGCGGCATCGCGGTGGGCAAGTTCGACGCTGCCGCCAACTTGACCATTCCCGACGCCGCCACCCGCGCCAAAAAGCTCGCCTTCGCGAACGAATGGCTGGCAAAATTCGGCAAGCTCGACACACGCCAGCTGTCGCCGCGCCAGCGCACCGACCTCGCGCTGCTGGTCAACAAGCTGGAGACCGACCGCTGGCGTTTGACGACCTTCCGCGAGTTCGAGTGGAACCCGTCGCTGTACAACATCGCCCAGCCGCTCGACCTGGTCCTGAACACCGAATACGCCGCAAAACCGCAGCGCCTGCGCACCATCCTCAAGCGCCTGGCGAACGTGCCGGCCTATTACCAGGCGGCCCAAAGCACGATCGCCAACCCGACGCGCGAGCACACCCAGCTGGCGATCGCGCAGGCGCCGGGCACGCTGGTCGTGCTGGCCGACCTCGGCCAGGCGGCGCAAAGCTCGATCCTGAATGCGCAGGAAAAGGCGCTGTTCGCGCAGCGCATCGCCAACGCCGGCAGCGCCGTGGTCGCGTATGTCGACTTCCTGACGAACCTGGAAAAGACCCAGTCGCAAAGCGGCAAGGCGCGCCCCTTCAGGATCGGCAAGGCCCTGTACGAGCAGAAGTTCGCACTCGAGATCCAGTCGGCCAGCAGCGCCGAGCAGACCTTCCGCAAGGCCCTGGCCGCGCGCGAAGAACTCCTCACGCGCATGAATACGATCTCGGACGAACTCTGGCCGCGCTACATGGCCGGCACCAGGAAGCCGCAGGACCGCTTCCAGAAGATCGGCATGCTGATCGACCGCCTCTCGACCCGCCACGTCGCGCGCGAGAACTTCTTCCCCGAGATCCGCCGCCAGATCCCGCAGCTGCACGACTGGGTGATCAAGAACGACCTGCTCACGCTCGACCCGGGCAAACCGCTTGAAGTGCGCGAGACGCCGATGTACCAGCGCGGCGTGGCCGGCGCCAGCATCGACGCGCCAGGACCGTACCGCCCGAAGGACAAGACCTGGTACAACGTGACGCCGCTCGACGGCCTGTCGGCGGAGCAGGCCGAAAGCAGCCTGCGCGAATACAACGAGTGGATCCTGCAGATCCTGAACATCCACGAAGCCATTCCCGGCCACTACGCCCAGCTGGTGCATGCGAACCGTTCGCCGTCGCTCGTGAAATCCCTGTTCGGGAACGGGGCGATGGTCGAGGGCTGGGCCGTGTATGGCGAACGCATGATGCTCGAGTCGGGCTACGGCGGCAATTCGCCCGAGATGTGGCTGATGTACTCGAAGTGGAACCTGCGCAGCGTCACCAACACCATCCTCGACTACTCGGTACACGTGCTCGGGATGCAGCAGGCCGAGGCGATGGACCTGCTGGTGCGCCAGGCCTTCCAGACGCGCCAGGAAGCGTCCGAAAAATGGCGCCGCGTGCAGCTGTCGTCGGTGCAGCTGACCAGCTACTTCAGCGGCTATGCCGACATCATGGAACTGCGCGAGCAGCGCCGCCAGGCGCTGGGCGAGCGCTTCAACCAGAAGCAGTTCCACGACCAGTTCCTCAGCTACGGCAATGCGCCGGTAAAGATGATCGCGGAGCTGATGCGCGACTGATCGGCGCAAGACAAGCACCATCGAACCGGGGCCGCGTGCTCCGGTTTTTTTTAGCCATCCCATCAGGCTTCTTGCCCGGTCGGGCCTGCCCGCATCAACTTCTGCATCAACGGTGTTGCGATGATCATGTGACATTTTTCCCACGTACACATGCTTCGCAGAAACCGAATAGATAAAGACCTAATGATTCGTGGCATTATCACAAATGCACTGGTAGCGTCAGCGTTTTGCTATAGCTCGTTTTTTGTCCTGAAAGACAACGAGAACGGCGTTTCGGAAAACCCCACACCACCCACCGGAGAGCATCAATGAAAACGACAAGCCTGGCCATCGCCCTGTTATCCATCCTGCCGCTGGCCGCCCACGCGCAGACGAACGTGACGATCTACGGCGTTGCCGATGCCTCGATCGGCAGCGAAGACGCCGATGCGCCGGGCGTGGGCCGGCGCACCGTGATCAGCTCGGGCACCCAGTCCACCAGCCGCATCGGCTTTCGCGGCACCGAGGACCTGGGCAACGGCCTGAAGGCGCTCTTCAACATTGAAGCCGGGGTCGCCCTCGACAACGGGGCCGCCGATGCCGCAGGCCTGTTCCAGCGCCGTGCCGTGGTCGGCCTGCAAGGCGCGTTCGGCACCGTCACCGTCGGCCGCGAGTACAGCCCGATCGCCATCGTCATCCTCGCCAGCGACCCGCTCGGCCACGGCTTCTATGGTTCCAGCCTGGCTGGCTTCGGTGCCAACCGCGCGACCCGCCGCTTGTCGAACTCGGTCAACTACAAGAGCGAAGCCATGAGCGGCTTCACGGCCCTCGCCGCGTACAGCGCAGGCGAGCGCACGCCAAACGATCCGTCTGGCGACCTGGCAGGCGGCGCGCTCGAATACCGCAATGGCCCGGTGTACCTGGGCGCGGGCTACCACCAGGTCGAGCGCCTGGCCACCGGCGACGACAAGGAATTGGCGTTCGGAGCGGGCCTCACCTTCGGCGCGTTCGAAGTACGCGGCAGCTACATGCAGGCCGACCTGACCGGTCCGAACAACGAGTTCGAACACTTCATCCTGGGCGGATCGTTCACCGCTGGCGCCAACAAGTTCTTCCTCGCCGCACACCAGCAGCGCCAGGAAGCGGGCAACGGCCGCGGCAACGGCTTCTCGCTGGCCTACACCTACACCCTGTCCAAGCGCACCAACCTGTACACCAGCTACGCCCGTGTGAACAACAACGGCACCGGCAACTTCGGCCTGGCTTCGGCAGGCGGCAGCTTCAACCCGCCGGCCACCGCCTTCGGCGCCGATCCGTCGGTGTTCAACGTGGGCGTGCGCCACTCGTTCTAAGCCTTCCAGGGCGCAGCAAGCCGCCGCCGGGTCGACCGGCCGGCGGCGGCCTGCTGCCTGGGCAAGCTTGCCCAGGCCGGCCAGGACGTTCAATATTTTCGTAGTGGCAACAATTGGTGAGTATTGACGCGAATGTTTTCTGCTATTCTCGCAATCGCAATCGCCGCCCCTGAGCTGCGGTTACCTGGGAGAATACAAGTGGAACTGACCAATAACGCACCGATCGCCAGCGCCTCTCCTGTGGGCGCGTTCACCAGCATGTTTTACGAGCCAACGGCGACCTTCCAGCGGCTGGAAGCCAGGCCGAAGGGCTGGTTCCCGACGCTTGTCCTGATGGTGTCGACGGCTGCACTCACGCTCTGGTACTTCTCGATGGTCGATTTCGCCTGGCTGCTCGACCAGATGCTGGCCATCATGAAGCCGGAGGAACGCGAGCAGGCGGCGAAATTCATGTCGAAGACCATGCTGCAGGTCTCCTCCCTCGTCAGTGCGCTGCTGATGCTTCCCCTCTTTTTCGCGATCATGGGCGTCTACCTGATGATCGTTTCCAAAGCCCTGTCGCAGGGCATGTCCTTCGGTAAAGGCTTTGCCCTGGCGGCATGGTCGAGCGTTCCCGGCATCCTGCTGTTCCCGCTGGGCGCCATGCAGATCCTGATGGCATCAAGCGGCCAGCTCGGCTTTTCCGGCCTGAACCCGGTGTCGCTGAACCAGCTGCTGTTCCATTACGACATGACGCACCCGCTCGCCACGCTGATGGATACCCTGAACCTGACGACCTTCTGGAGCATGTTCCTGCTCGTGATCGGCTTCCAGGTCTGGGCCAAGCTCAAGCGTTCGACCGCGATCCTGGTCGTGCTGATTCCGTATGTCCTGATCTACGGCCTGTGGTTTGCCTATGGAATGAGCAAACTTGCATGAAAAAGCAGCATATCCTCGGGATCGCGCTGGCTGCGATCTTCTGTGTTCCTGTCGCCATGAAACTGACGCGCTCCGAGCCGGCGCGCGCCGTGGACGTGGAAAAAATTGCCTACCGCGATATCAAATCGTCGGTGCTGGCATCCGGCCACCTGCTCTACGAGGAGCAGGTATTGCTGTCGCCGGAAGTCATCGGCAAGGTCAGCACGATCTTCGTGAAGGAAGGCCAGCAGGTTGCCAAGGGTGACTTATTGCTGCACCTGGACGACCAGAGTTATCGGGCAGAAGTGGCGCAGCAGGAAGCGGCCGTCAAGCAGCAGCACATCAATATCGAGCAGCAACAGCTGAACCTGGCGAACCAGGAAAACCAGCTCAAACGCAAGGTCGAACTGCACCGCGTGAAGATGATCTCGGACGCCGTCATCGACGACGCCCGCTTTGCCGTCGATGCCGCACGCATCGAACTGCGTAACAGCCGCTCGCGCCTGGAACAGGCGAACGCCATCCTGAACCAATCGAAAGAACGGCTGGCCAAGACCACGATTCGCGCGCCGATCGGCGGCACCATCACCGCGCTCGCCATCAAGGTCGGCGAAACGGCCGTGGCCAGCCAGGTGGCGATTGCGGGATCGAGCCTGATGACGATTGCGAATACCGCCACCATGATGACCGAGGTGAATGTCGACGAAGCCGACATCGCCAAAATCGTCCTCGGCCAGGAAGTCGCCATCCACACCGCCGCGTATCCGGACACGCCGCTGAAGGGCGAAGTCGCGATCATTCCGCTGTCGCCCAAGCAAACGCCGGGCTCGCCTCAAGCGGGCGCATCGCTGGCGCGCAGCTATAACGTCAAGGTGAAGTTGTCCGACATCAAGGGGCTGACGCTGCGCCCGGGCATGACCTGCCGCGCCGAGATTTTTACTGCCAGTTCCGGCAAGTCCCTGTCCCTGCCGCTGCAGGCCGTGCTGTCGAACAATGATGAGAACACGGACCTGGCCAAGAAAAAAGGGTCGCGTGAAAAGGTGCAAGTCAAGACCGAGCACTGGGTGTTCGTGAATAACGGCGGCAAGGCGGAAAAGCGCGTGGTGACCGTCGGCGTGTCGGACGACAGCCAGCAGCAAATCCTCTCTGGCGTGAAAGCGGGCGAAGGCGTCATCACCGGCCCCTATAAAATCCTGCGCCACCTGAAAGCGGGCGACGCCGTCACCGGCGCCGCCGCGGCGACCCCAGCCACAGCGACCGCAAGCGCCGGCACGACATGAGCGGTGATGCGGCATTGATCCGCCTGGAAGGCATTGCCAAGCATTACCAGATGGGCGGCGAGACGATTGCCGCCCTGAACGGCATCGACCTCGAGATCGCCCGCAACGATTACGTCGCTTTCATTGGCTCCTCGGGCTCCGGCAAGTCGACCATGATGAATATCCTCGGTTGCCTGGATACCCCGACCACGGGCAAGTATTTTCTGAACGGCCGCGATGTGGCCGGGATGAGCGAAACCGACCTGGCGATTACCCGCAACGTGGAAATCGGCTTCATTTTCCAGAGTTTCAACTTGCTGACCCGGGCCACGGCGCTGCAGAACGTCATGCAGCCGCTGATCTACCGCGGCATCCGTCCCGCCGAGCGGGCGCGGCGGGCAAAGGAAGCGATGGCGCGTGTCGGCCTGGAAAAGCGCATGGACCATCTACCGAATCAATTGTCGGGCGGCCAGCGCCAGCGCGTGGCGATTGCCCGCGCCTTGTGCAGCGATCCTTCGATCCTGCTGGCGGACGAGCCCACCGGCAACCTCGATTCGTCGACGGCGGCCGACATCATGTCCCTGTTCGACACCCTGCACGCGGAAGGCCAGACCGTCATCATCGTCACCCACGAGCCCGACATCGCGGCGCATTGCCGGCGCGCGGTGCGCCTGGCCGACGGCAAGGTATTGAGCGACGTCGTCAACACCGGGCGCCTCGCGTTCCGCGCGCGGGAGGGCGCACATGTTTAGCATCATCGAGAGCTTCCGCTCGGCCTTGCAGAGCATTCGCGCCCACAGCCTGCGCAGCTTCCTGACCTCGCTGGGCATCATCATCGGCGTGGCCTCGGTGATTGCCGTGGTGTCGATCATCCAGGGCCTGTCGGCCTCGATCAGCGCCGAATTCAAGGGCCTGGGCGCCAACAGCCTGACCGTCTTTGCCGACACGCCGTTCGACGAGCAGATGCAGGGCAAGCGCAACGTGCTCACCATGAACGACTTCGACAAGATCGTGTCCCACATCGACGACATCAGCAATGTGTCGCCGACCTTCGGCCCCTTCGGCGACTTCGGCACCACCGTGCGCCACGCCGGCCAATCCACCTTCACGCGGGTCACCGCCGTCACCGCCGCCTACCAGGAAGCGAGCCAGTCGTTTCCCCAGTATGGACGCTTCATCAGCGCCAGCGACGACCGCTCGCGCCGCAAGGTGTGCGTGATCGGCCCCAAGGTGCGCGACAAGCTGCAATTGCCGGAAAACCCGGTAGGCAAATTCATCGAAGTTGGCGGCGAGTGGTTCAAGATCATCGGCATGAACGAAGTGCAGGGCGAAACCCTGGGCTTTTCCAAGGATGACTATGTGCTGATCCCGTTCATGGTGGGCAGCGCGATTGCCGGCAACGACACCAGGCTCGATATCAACATCACGTTTACGGTCGACGACATCGAGCAGCTGGAGGCGGTGCAAGGCCGCCTGACGGGCCTGCTGCGCACGGCGCACAAGCTGAAACCCGGACAGCGCAACGATTTCAAGGTGCAGACCGCGGCGCAGCTGGGCGAAACCTTCGAGAACATCATCGGCATGATGACGATGGTGCTGGGCGGGATCGTCAGCGTGTCGCTGCTGGTGGGGGGCATCGGCATCATGAACATCATGCTGGTGTCGGTGACCGAGCGCACCCGTGAAATCGGCATTTGCAAGGCACTTGGCGCCCAGCGCCACCACATCCTGCTGCAGTTCCTGATCGAGGCAACCACGCTGTCGCTGCTCGGCGGCCTGGTCGGGCTGGCGCTGGGCTACGGGCTGGGATTCGGCGCGGCCAAGATGATCCCGAATTTCCCCGATGCCATCGTGCCATGGTGGGCAATCGTGATGGCGATCGGGTTTTCCAGCGTGGTCGGGATCGTGTTCGGCATCATGCCCGCAGCCAAGGCGGCCAACCTGCACCCGATTGATGCGCTGCGTTACGAGTGACGTATTGCGAGTGATGCATTACGAGTAAAGCAGCCACTCAGGCGCCGGTCGCGCCCACGCCGGCGCTCAGCAGCCAGCCGATCAGCAGCAGGAAGGCCATCGTCATCGCGAACAGCACCCCGACGCGACGATTCGCGAGACCGCCCTCGAACAGGGCCGGCTTGTCGTAATTAAAGCCCAGGTAATACGCGTAGACCACGGTCGCCAGGTAGTGCACGGCGCCGAAGGTCTCGCCCAGCTCGCCCTTGCGCGGGTGGTCGACCAGCAGGTGCGACAGCGCCACCAGCACCACGTACACGACCGACGCGCCCAGCGGCGGCAGGTACAGGCCCATCTTCTCGACCCAGCGCTGCAGGCCGGGACGCTTGCGCGCCAGGAACGGCAGCACCAGGTTGTGGGTCAGGCCCGCGATCACGATCAGCTTGAGCAGCACGTTCTTGTGCAGGCTGCCGCTGCCCAGCGCCAGGTTGTGCAGGTTGGTTTCGGCCTGGCGGTTATTTTCGAGGAAGAACTCGGGCGAGGAGACGCCCAGCACGCGCTGGAACCAGCTGATCTCCTCGAAGCCGGCCAGCGCCACCAGCGCCGTCAGGCCGCCCAGCGCCAGCAGCTCGAATTTCGACGTTCCCGGCTGCTTCAGCCGTTCCACGAACACAAAGCCGAGCAGGGCCGCGATGACCATGAAGCAGAGGAACTGCATCCATTCGACAATGCCGTCTTCCCCCAGCAGGCGCCACAGCGCCTTGGTATCCGGGCCGGACCAGGCCAGCGCCAGGCCGAGCAAGAAAACATTGATGGCGATCGCCATGAGGATCACCGGATGCGACTGCCATTTCCTGTTTGCCACCACTACTCCTTACTGATTGAAAATTGTTTTATCGGGGCTGCCTGGCCCAGTGCCGGCAGCTCGGCCACTTCGGGCTCGGCAGCATTGCCGCGCCGTGCCGGCAAGCCGGCGATCCGGCGCACGGCGCGCCGGGCCAGCGTGGCCAGCGCCCAGCCCCACAACAGCGGGTCGAGCACGGCATCCCACAGGTTGCCGGTCGGCAAGCGTAGCAGGGTGAACAGCAGCAGTGCGCCCAGCAGCGCGAGGTTTTGGCGGCCGCCGCGCCCGCGCAGGAGCGCCAGCGCGCACCCGGCCGTAGCGACCAGCGCCACGACGGGCGCCCCGACCGGGCCGAAGCCCGCGTAATAATAGCCCTGCGACAGCCAGCCGATGGCGTCGAGGTAGAGCGCCAGGCCGGCAATGGCGATGGCGCCGGCCACCGAGACCGGCATGGAGGCGCCGGCCGTCCTGCCCTGCCAGCGCGCATGCAGCCCGAGCAGGCACAGCCCCAGCAGCATGCCGCTCGGGTACTGGAACGCCAGGCCCAGCCACCAGGCGGGCGACGCCTCGCCGGGCAGCGCCATCGACAGGGCACTGGCTGCCAGGAGCGCGCCGAAGGCAGCGCGCGGCAAGCGCCTTGCCGCCGGCCACAGGGCGACCAGCATGGCCGCGACGACGATGCCCCACGCCACGCGGCCATAAGCGATTTGCCAAGCGAGATCCGGCAAGCTCATCAGATACTTTCTCCTGTCTGGATACGGTAGGCGCGGTAGGCGATCGCCTGGCGCTGGTGGGTATACGTCACGTGCAATTCGTTGCCGACCTGGTGCATGGTCGGGTAGGAGAATTCGTCGCCGGCCTTGCCGCTGGCGATGTCGTCGATCGTGCGCCAGGCATGGCCGTCCTTCGAGATCGACAGGCGCAGGATGCTGCGCGAGGAGCCGCCTGCGACCAGGTGGTTATGCAGCATGAGTATCTCGCCGCTGGAGAGGCGGATGGCGGCAAGCGAGGTGCTGTGGTTGGTCAGGTCGAGCGCCGGCAGGTCTTGCCAGCTGGCGCCGCCATCGCGGCTGTACGCGTGCTGCACGCGCTGCTCGTCGCTCGCGTCGCGCATCCAGGCGCGCACTTCGGTATTCGAGATCGGCACGATGGCCGGTTGCAGCGTCGACATGCGCGTGCCGATGCGCCCCACGCGGGTCGGTTCGCCGTTGGCGTCGAATGCCATCAGCATCGGATACTTGATGCCGAGTTCAAAGTACACCGGCAGCCACCAGCCGCCATCGGCCAGGGCGACCGGCGAGGTACGCACCAGCACGCTGGTATTGAACAGGGGCGACAGCGGAAGCATGCGGCGCACCGCGAAATTCACGCCGGCATCCTTTGAGACCATGTGCACGACGCGCGACGCCGCCCAGCCGCCCAGGCCGGTGGCCACGACATACAGGTGGACCTCGCCGCCTGGTGCGGTCCACGCCACCGGGTTGCCGATCCGGCGCACGCCAAACCCCAGCGCGCGGCCGAGCGATGCGCGGCTGGCCACTTCCCAGGGCGCGCCCCAGGAACCGTTGGTCGAGCGCGCGGCGTAGACCTTGACGTCGGGCCCGCTCTCGCGGCTGCCGGCCCACCAGAAGGCCAGCATGCCGCCAGGCACCGTCGCGAGGGCACTCGCGTGTGCGGACGGCGTATTCCGCGGCATCGGAATCAGCGAATTCGATATTTCAGTCAGGCTGGCCCGGCCGGACGCAGCGCTCGCGGCCATGCCCAGTGCCGACGGCGCAGGCGCGGCGTGCTTCCAGCGCAGTGCTTCGGCGCCGAACGCGGCGAGCACGACCAGGGCGCAGGCGGCAAGGGTGCGCTTGGGGTGGCGTTGAAATGACGTCTGGGAAGGGTGCATGGTTTTCCTGGTAGCGGGCAAAAGGGGCAAGCAATTGCTCTCACCCTGAAGGAAACACCCGCGGTACCGGTCTTGGCCGGCCGAAACATTGATTTTATCCCGAACTGCCGAGCTAGTGCCTGGAAGTGTCCGGAAATGAGGGGCCAGTGTTGCCGATTCAACGCGGCAGTGGGGAGTATGATGGCGGGATGCCAAGGCACCCACCTGCCATTCTTATTATTCAGCCATTGGATTCACATGACCCAGGACGGACAACTCACACCAGGCTCCCTTGACGCGCTGCGCACCCGCTTCGAGGAACAATCACGCAAGGCGCAAACCTATTACGCGGTCATGCACGCAATCCGGGGCGTCGTGGGGAATGACGATGCGGCCAATGCCTGGATGAATGCGGCGCTGCCGGCATTCGATGGCGGGACGCCGGCCGAACTGGTGGGCGCCGGGCGCGCGGACGAGGTGCTGGAACATATCCGCACCTTGAAGCCGGGGACGTCGAAGTAACAGCGACGCGCACTCGCCCTGCCTGAACCTAGCGCAGGTGTGCAATCTCGACGGAACCCTTTTCGTCGAAGACCGGGCACGCTTCCGCCAGGCGGACAGCGCGAACCAGCTGTTCCAGGCCTCAGGATGATGGCGCGGGCCTTCGGACAATGCTTGAGCCGTGGGTATTTTTACGGGTTCAAGATTTGTACTTCACGCTGCAACCGTAAGGGCGTGTTACGGGCTGCGCCACGTTTTCGCCCTTTAAAACCGATTCCAGCGCGGTCTTGAAGAGTGGATCGGCCTTTTCGATATCGGCCGGCTTGTTCGACGCAATACTGTCGATACCGCCCGCATAGCGCAATATCCCTTTGGCGTCGATCACATACATGTGCGGTGTGGTGCGCGCGTCGTAGGATTTGCCAATCCCGCCTTGTGGGTCCAACAGGACCGCCGTTGGCAGCGCCTGGCGGCCGGCAGTCAGTTCATCGGCCTTTGCTCCCGCCACATGCCCCTGTTCGCCAGGCGCGGACGAAATCACGCTCAACCACACGACTCCCGCCTGCTTCGCCTGCTTCTGCAGATTCTGCATATTCGAAGACTTGTAGTGCTTCTGCACATAAGGGCATTCATGGTTGGTCCATTCCAGCACCACGACCTTGCCCTTGAAATCAGCGAGCTTGTGTTGCTGGCCTTTGCTGTCGACCGCCACGAAGGAAGGTGCTGCTTGCCCGACTGCGGGTGCAGCCAGCGCCGGTGCAATGCCAGACATCAAGCCGCCCGCCAGGGCCGTCAAGACAGTAGCGTGCAGCATGGCGCGACGTGGAAAGCTGTCCATGAAATCCCCTTATCGAAGTACGTGGTTAAAGAATGGGCAAAACAAGACCGGGCAAAGCCGGGAACAACAACGAATTACTGCTTGAATGACCCGGTTACGATCGCCTGTGTCAGGACCGGCGGCAAGACCACCGGCTCCTTGTTGGGCGGATAAAACACGTAAAACGGCAGGCCATCGCGCCCGAACGACTGCAGGAATGCCGTGATGGCAGGATCGCGACTGGTCCAGTCCCCCTTCATGTAGACGATATCGTGATCCTGCATCGACTGCTGCACCGCGGCTGTCGACAAGGTCGTGCGCTCGTTGACCAGGCAGGTAATGCACCAGGCGGCAGTCATGTTGATGAACACTGGCTTGCCCTCGGCCCGCAAGCCGGCCAGTCTCTCGGCGCTGTAAGCTTCGGCAGTCGCCGCCTGTTGTCGGGACGACGCCGCTGCCGGCTCCGTGGAATGCAAGCTGACCATCAAGCCGATCAGTCCGGCACAGCAGGCCAGCGCAACACTACGTGGCCACCAGGGCTTCTGCACGCCCTGCTGGCCCAGGCCAAGCAGCCAGCCCAGCAGGCCGACCAGTATGGTACCGGCCAGGGCCATCCGCAGACCGGCTTCGCCCGCCTGCTGGGCCAGTACCCACAGCAGCCACGCCGCGGTGGCATACATTGGAAAGGCCATGGCCTGACGCAGCCTGACCATCCACATGCCGGGTCGAGGCAGGCGTTGCGCCACAGCCGGGAAGAGTCCCAGCAACAGGAAAGGCAGTGCCAGGCCGACGCCCATCATCGCAAACACGAGGAGGCTATGCAGGGCTGGCGCAACCAGCGCCGAACCGATCGCCGCTCCCATGAAGGGTGCGGTGCAGGGTGTCGCCACCAACACTGCCAGTAAACCCGTGAAGAAGCTGCCGGAGTGTCCCTTGCGCTGCGCCAGACCCTGGCCCGCGCCGGCAAGGGAACTACCCACCTCGAATACGCCGGACAGGTTCAAACCGATCGCCAGCATCAACCAGCACATCGCCGCCACGAACAGGGGCGACTGGAACTGGAAGCCCCAGCCGACAGCGTTACCACCTGCACGCACCGCGAGCAAGGCAAGCGCAAGCGTCATGAATGCGGTCAAGACACCCAGGGTGTAAAACACGGCGGACAGGCGCACTTCGCGGCGGTCACTGCCGGACATGCCCGCGAGTGCCGCCGCCTTGATCGCCAGCACCGGAAACACGCAAGGCATCAGATTCAGGATCAGGCCGCCGAGGAAAGCGAAGAAGGCCATCTGCCATAGCGGCAGGCCCGGGGCTGTTTCACTGGCAGTGGTAGCGGCCGCCGCCGCCGGGGTCAGCTCCAGCGCGAACCAGCGTTTCTGCCCGCCACCGTCGGTAATCGACAGCAATCCTCTTGAGGTCCCGGGTGTAAAGCCCTGGCCCTTCTGGAGCGTCAAGCTCAGTGCGCCCTTTTCCACCTTTAACGACTGTTCGGCAACGTGGTCGACGATACCCCAGCTTTCCGGGAAATACAGGGCCGAGTGCACGGACTGCGGGGAAATGCCCTCGCCGTTGACGAGCAATTGCAGTGTCGACTTGCCAACGCTCACCGACGCCTTCCAGGGCAGCGCTTGCGGCCGGCGTTCATCGGCCGTATCGAACAAGGCGCGGATGACAGCGCTTGCCGGGCGTGCGATCGCCTCCACAGGCAAGCTCAATCGGAATTTGCCTTCTTCCGGAATACATTCCTTCTCGCAGACCACCCAATCGGCATTCGCCTCGATGAGCAGCCGGCTGCCGGGCTGCGCATCCCGCGGTACGGACAAGCTCATCGGAAAGACAATCTCGTTCTCGTAACCATAGCTGGCCACTGGCCCGATGATGAAACGATCGGGTCCGGGCCAGTCAATCTCGCCGACCGTGACGCCTTCCGGCAAATTGAATGCGATATTCGGGGGCGAGCCTGCATCGCCAGGATTTTTCCAATAGGTGTGCCAGTGCGGCGCCAGGCGCTGGCGCAGACCGATACGCACTGTTTGCCCTGGACTGACGGCAGCGTTTTCGCTTACCAGCGACACCGTGGCACGCGGACTCTGCTGCACATTGCTTTCTTCGGCAAACGCAAGCGCTGGTATCAGCACGGCAAGCACCAGCCTTACCAGCGTGACCATCGCATTTCGCCAGAAAACCCGGGCGACAGTGGGAAAAGTTCGGTGCATGACGTGGTAAGTAATGGAGAGTTGGCAATCTCTTACAAAACTAACACGTTGGAATACCCTTGAGCAATCGGCTGAGGGCCGAAAGGGTCCGGCGCACCTTCAAGCGCTTGCAGGCGCCGGGATCAGGCCGGCTCTTCCGGCGCCTGTGTCATGCGTACGAACAGCGGCGCGACCAGCAGGCCCAGTTCGAAGAGCAGGCACATCGGAATGGCGAGCGCCAGCTGGCTGACCACGTCCGGCGGCGTGACGATGGCGGCGATGACAAACGCGCCGACGATCAGGTAGGGGCGGATTTCCTTGAGTTTTTCGATGCTGACGATGCCCATGCGTACCAGGATGATGACCACCACCGGCACCTCGAAGGTGGCGCCGAAGGCCAGGCACATCGACATGACGAAATCGAGGTAGTTCTCGATGTCGGGCATGACCGCGATCGAGGATGGCGAGAACGTGGCAATGAAGTGGAATACGCGCTTGAAAACGAAGAAGTAGCAGAACGCGACGCCGCTGATGAACAGGAACGAGGACGAGATCACCAGAGGCAGTACCAGGCGCTTTTCGTGCGCGTACAGGCCGGGAGCCACGAAAGCCCACATCTGGTAGAACACCCAGGGCAGCGCCAGTATGAGCGCGGCCATCAACGTGACCTTCATGGGCACCAGGAAGGGCGAGACGATGCCGGTGGCGATCATCGTCGACCCGGGCGGCAACGATTTCAGCATCGGGTCGGCGAGGAAGTCGTACACCTCCTTCGGCCCCGGCCAGATCATCAGCGCGATACAGACGATGGCCACGCCAATGATGGCCTTGACCAGGCGGTCGCGCAGTTCGATGAGGTGGGAGATGAAGGTTTCTTCGACTGGCGCTTCTTCGGTCATCAGAAAAATGAAGAGTGAGATTTGACGCCCGGACGGAACTTGCGCACGCGCGCGGCGCCCGACAGTACCCGGGTCTTGCCGCCGTGGCGGTTCTTGTACCACGCAGGAATGGCCGAGGAACGCACCAGTTTCTTGCGCCTGAAATCTTTTGCCTTGCGCTCGAGGTCGCCCAGGCTGGCGGCCGGGGTCGGCACGGAAGGCTGGATGTCGCCGTGCCAGGCCGACTCGACGTCCTTGAGGCTGCTCGACAAGTGGTGCTCGACGTCGGACTGGAACTCGGTCGCGGTGTCGTGCACTTCCTTGGAGAGGTTGCGCAATTCGTCGAGCTCGATCTCGCGGCTGACCTCGGACTTGACGTCGTGCAGGTAGCGCTGGGCGCGGCCGTACAGCGTGCCGGCCATGCGCGCCACCTTCGGCAGCTTTTCAGGGCCGATCACGATCAGCGCCACCACACCGATGATGGCGATCTTCGACAGTCCCAG